>NZ_VMKU01000055.1:0-26787 GCF_013276315.1 Streptococcus sp. 2741
GATATGAAGTTGTTCAAAACGAGTCGCAGAAATATCGGACAAGCTGGTAAAATCTTGGCTGACAATGGTTATCAAGGACTCATGAAGCTATATCCTCTTTTGCAGGAAGTCTAATATTGTTATAATTTAATTTGAATTCCAAAATCACATTGTTCCGTCCGTATTTTATTTTACTGTATGTCTTCCTAAGCTCCAAAGTTTCTGCGTCAAATTTCCTATTTTCACTGTAGTCTTTGACACTTCGAACGACAATTTGAATCATATATTCAAAAAAAATGAAAAATTTGTGCCAACAAGCCTAAATATTCTGAAAATTTGTTTGATTTTTAATGGATAATATGATATAATGGTCGTCAATCTATAATTCACATAAACAGAGGAGTAGAAAATGAAAAAAAATCGTGTATTTGCTACAGCAGGTCTTGTTTTATTAGCAGCAGGTGTACTTGCAGCATGCAGTTCTTCAAAATCATCTGATTCATCAGCCCCTAAAGCTTATGGCTATGTTTATACAGCAGACCCAGAAACCTTGGACTACCTGATTTCAAGTAAAAATAGTACAACAGTAGTGACTTCAAATGGGATTGATGGTTTATTCACTAACGATAATTACGGTAATCTTGCTCCTGCAGTTGCAGAGGATTGGGAAGTCTCTAAGGATGGTTTGACCTACACTTATAAGATTCGTAAAGGGGTTAAATGGTTTACCTCTGATGGAGAAGAATATGCAGAGGTGACGGCTAAAGATTTCGTGAACGGCTTAAAACACGCAGCAGATAAAAAATCAGAAGCTATGTATCTAGCTGAAAACTCGGTTAAAGGCTTGGCAGATTATCTATCAGGAACTTCAACAGATTTTTCAACAGTTGGTGTCAAGGCGGTTGATGATTATACGTTACAATACACTTTGAACCAGCCTGAACCGTTCTGGAACTCTAAGTTGACCTATTCTATTTTCTGGCCTCTGAATGAAGAATTCGAAACATCAAAAGGAAGCGATTTTGCTAAACCAACAGATCCGACATCCTTGCTTTATAATGGGCCATTCTTGTTGAAAGGGTTGACTGCAAAATCTTCTGTAGAGTTTGTAAAAAATGAACAATATTGGGACAAAGAAAACGTCCACCTAGATACTATAAATCTGGCTTACTATGATGGCTCAGATCAGGAGTCGCTAGAGCGTAACTTCACTAGTGGAGCTTATAGTTATGCCCGTCTTTTCCCTACCAGCTCCAACTATTCTAAGGTTGCAGAAAAATACAAGGACAATATCTATTATACACAACCAGGCTCTGGGATTGCTGGTCTGGGTGTGAATATTGATCGCCAAAGTTACAACTATACTTCTAAAACTACAGATTCAGAGAAAGCAGCTACTAAGAAGGCATTGCTTAACAAAGATTTCCGTCAAGCCTTGAATTTTGCTCTTGATCGCTCAGCTTACTCAGCTCAAATCAATGGTAAAGATGGAGCAGCTTTAGCAGTTCGTAATCTATTTGTAAAACCAGACTTTGTTTCAGTTGGTGAGAAGACCTTTGGTGATTTAGTCGCTGCTCAACTTCCTGCTTATGGAGATGAGTGGAAAGGTGTGAATTTAGCTGATGGGCAGGATGGTTTATTCAATGCTGACAAGGCCAAGGCAGAGTTTGCGAAAGCTAAGAAAGCTTTAGAAGCAGATGGCGTTCAGTTTCCTATTCATCTGGATGTTCCAGTAGACCAAGCATCAAAAGGCTACATCGCCCGTATTCAGTCCTTTAAACAATCTGTAGAAACAGTTCTTGGTGTTGAAAATGTCGTTGTCGATATTCAACAAATGACAAGTGATGAATTCCTTAATATTACTTACTATGCTGCCAATGCTTCATCTGAGGATTGGGATGTATCGGGAGGAGTTACATGGGGACCAGACTATCAAGACCCATCTACTTACTTGGATATTTTAAAAACAACTAGCAGTGAAACTACAAAAACATATTTAGGATTTGATAATCCAAATAGCCCTTCAGTAGTTCAAGTTGGTTTGAAAGAATACGATAAATTGGTTGATGAAGCTGCCAAAGAGACAAGCGACTTGAATGTCCGTTATGAAAAATATGCAGCGGCTCAAGCATGGTTGACTGATAGTTCTCTCTTTATTCCTGCTATGGCTTCTTCTGGTGCAGCACCGGTGCTTTCACGAGTTGTTCCATTTACTAGAGCTTCTGCGCAAACAGGCTCTAAGGGGTCAGATGTTTACTTCAAATATTTGAAATTGCAAGATAAAGCGGTGACTAAGAAAGAGTATGAAAAAGCTCGTGAAAAATGGTTGAAAGAAAAAGCTGAATCAAATGAGAAAGCTCAAAAAGAATTGGCAAGTCATGTGAAGTAAATAATTTCTAATAGAACTTTCTCTCCATGAGGAGAAGGTTCTTTTGGGATTTTTAAAGGAAATAATATGAAAAAATATATTTTTATGCGTGTTTTGCGGTCATTGGTTTCGATTTTCTTAGTGACGACTTTGACCTACACGATTATCTATACCTTGGTTCCTCGAAAATTGATTTTCAAGCAGGATCCTAACTATAATAAAATTGCGACAACGGCTGATAAACGTGATAACTATGAAAATACTGTGTTTGAGCGTATGGGCTACATTGAGTATTACGATACTAAAGAGTTGCAAGAAAAGGCAAGTAGCATGGATTCTTCTGTAACAGTAGAAGCAAATGCGACCAATAAAGCTATTTATGAAAAGTACATCAATCAATTAGGTCATGGTTGGACCTTGGGAGAATTTACTGAAAGTGGTCAATTCTATGCTAGTCGTGAAATCCCCATTTTTGAACGTGTTTTTCACTTCTATGCTAACTTGATTGACATTGACCATACAAATAAAATCCAAGACCCTGAAAATCCAGACTTGAAACGCTACCTTCGTTTTGAAAATGATCCAGCTATCGGATGGTCATTGGTCGGTTCAGGAACTAAACATAAATATCTCTTATACTTTAACAGTCAGTTCCCATTTGTTCATCAAAACTTTGTGAACTTGAATTTAGGTGACTCTTACCCAACCTATGCTAATACACCAGTTCTTCAGGTTATTACTCAAGGTCAAGGACAAACCAAAACTGCCCAAGTTCAGTTCCCAACAGGTAAGAAAACGTCTTCTGTAAATATTTACTCAAGAACCTACAAGTCACCTAGTCAGGCTGACTCTCGTGAAGTAGCTAGCTATGGGAAAGATGATCCTTATACAGCGACTGAAAGTAATTACCAATATCCATCTATGATTGTCAGCTCTGCTATTACTGGTTTGATTGGTTTGGTGATTTCTTATGCGATTGCAGTGCCACTTGGTTCAGCCATGGCTCGTTTCAAGAACACTTGGATTGATAGCTTCTCAACAGGGGCTTTGACCTTCTTGCTTGCTCTTCCAACCATTGCCTTGGTTTACATCGTTCGATTGATTGGATCATCTATTGGTCTTCCAGATTCGTTCCCTATCTTGGGAGCTGGAGATTGGCGTTCTTACGTTTTACCAGCAGTCATCCTTGGTTTGTTGGGTGCTCCTGGTACAGCTATTTGGATTCGTCGTTACATGATTGACTTGCAATCTCAAGACTTTGTTCGTTTCGCTCGTGCAAAAGGTTTGTCTGAAAAAGAAATTTCAAACAAACACATCTTTAAAAATGCCATGGTTCCGCTGGTTTCAGGAATTCCTGGTGCTATTATTGGGGTTATCGGTGGTGCAACCCTTACTGAAACAGTCTTCGCCTTCCCAGGTATGGGTAAAATGTTGATTGACTCTGTAAAAGCATCTAATAACTCTATGGTCGTTGGTCTTGTCTTCATCTTTACATGTATTTCTATCTTCTCACGTCTTTTGGGAGATATTTGGATGACTATTATTGACCCACGTATTAAATTGACTGAGAAAGGAGGCAAATAATGTCTACAATCGATAAAGAAAAATTTCAGTTTATAAAACGTGACGATTTTGCCTCTGAAACTATTGATGCGCCAGCATATTCTTACTGGAAATCAGTGTTTAGACAATTTATGAAGAAAAAATCAACTGTAGTCATGTTGGGAATCTTGGTAGCCATCATTTTGATGAGTTTCATCTACCCAATGTTTTCTAAGTTTGATTTCAATGATGTCAGCAAGGTAAACGACTTTAGTGCTCGTTATATCAAGCCAAATGCTGAGCATTGGTTCGGTACAGACAGTAACGGTAAATCACTCTTTGACGGTGTCTGGTTTGGAGCTCGTAACTCTATCCTTATTTCTGTGATTGCGACAGTGATTAACTTGGTTATCGGTGTTTTTGTCGGTGGTATTTGGGGAATTTCAAAATCAGTTGACCGTGTCATGATGGAAGTTTATAACGTCATCTCAAACATCCCATCTCTTTTGATTGTCATTGTCTTGACTTACTCAATCGGAGCTGGATTCTGGAATCTGATTTTTGCTATGAGTGTGACGACATGGATTGGGATTGCCTTCATGATCCGTGTGCAAATCTTGCGTTACCGTGATTTGGAATACAACTTGGCGTCACGTACTTTGGGAACACCAACCTTGAAGATTGTTGCCAAAAACATTATGCCACAATTGGTATCTGTTATTGTGACAACGATGACTCAAATGCTTCCAAGCTTTATCTCATACGAAGCCTTCTTGTCTTTCTTCGGTCTAGGATTACCGATTACCGTGCCAAGTTTGGGTCGTTTGATTTCGGATTATTCACAAAACGTAACAACCAATGCTTACTTGTTCTGGATTCCATTGACAACCCTTGTTTTGGTATCCTTGTCCCTTTTCGTAGTTGGTCAAAACTTAGCGGATGCTAGTGATCCACGTACACATAGATAGGAGTAGAAATGACAAAAGAAAAAAATGTAATTTTGACTGCTCGCGATATTGTCGTGGAATTTGACGTTCGTGACAAAGTATTGACAGCCATTCGCGGCGTTTCCCTTGAACTAGTTGAAGGAGAAGTATTAGCCTTGGTAGGTGAGTCAGGATCAGGAAAATCTGTTTTGACAAAGACCTTCACAGGTATGCTCGAAGAAAATGGTCGCATTGCCCAAGGTAGTATTGACTACCGTGGTCAGGATTTGACAAATCTATCTTCTCACAAGGATTGGGAACAAATTCGTGGTGCTAAGATTGCGACTATCTTCCAGGATCCAATGACTAGTTTGGACCCCATTAAAACAATTGGTAGCCAGATTACAGAAGTTATTGTAAAACACCAAGGAAAAACAGCCAAGGAAGCAAAAGAATTGGCCATTGACTACATGAATAAAGTTGGAATCCCAGACGCAGATAGACGTTTTGATGAATACCCATTCCAATATTCTGGAGGAATGCGTCAACGTATCGTTATTGCGATTGCCCTTGCCTGCCGACCTGATGTCTTGATCTGTGATGAGCCAACAACTGCCTTGGATGTAACCATTCAAGCTCAGATTATTGATTTGCTAAAATCTTTACAAAACGAGTATCATTTCACAACAATCTTTATCACTCACGACCTTGGTGTGGTAGCAAGTATTGCGGATAAGGTAGCGGTTATGTATGCAGGAGAAATCGTTGAGTATGGAACTGTTGAGGAAGTCTTCTATGACGCTTGCCATCCATATACATGGAGTCTCTTGTCTAGCTTGCCTCAGCTTGCTGATGATAAAGGGGATCTTTACTCAATCCCAGGAACACCTCCGTCACTTTATACTGACTTGAAAGGGGATGCCTTTGCCTTGCGTTCTGACTATGCAATGCAGATTGACTTCGAACAAAAAGCTCCTCAATTCTCAGTATCAGAGACACATTGGGCTAAAACTTGGCTACTTCATGAGGATGCTCCAAAAGTAGAAAAACCAGCTGTGATTGCAAATCTCCATGATAAGATCCGTGAAAAAATGGGATTTGCCCATCTGGCTGACTAGGAGGAAGGAAATGTCTGAAAAATTAGTAGAAATTAAAGATTTAGAAATTTCCTTCGGTGAAGGAAGTAAGAAGTTTGTCGCGGTTAAAAATGCTAACTTCTTTATCAACAAGGGAGAAACGTTCTCGCTTGTTGGTGAGTCAGGTAGTGGGAAAACAACTATTGGTCGTGCTATCATCGGTCTAAATGATACAAGTAATGGAGATATCATTTTTGAGGGTCAAAAGATTAATGGTAAGAAATCGCGTGAACAAGCTGCGGAATTGATTCGTCGAATCCAGATGATTTTCCAAGACCCTGCCGCAAGTTTGAATGAACGTGCGACTGTTGATTATATTATTTCTGAAGGTCTTTACAATCACCGTTTATTTAAGGATGAAGAAGAACGTAAAGAGAAAGTTCAAAATATTATCCGTGAAGTAGGTCTTCTTGCTGAGCATTTGACTCGTTACCCTCATGAGTTTTCAGGTGGTCAACGTCAACGTATCGGTATTGCCCGTGCCTTGGTCATGCAACCAGACTTTGTTATTGCGGATGAACCAATTTCAGCCTTGGACGTTTCTGTGCGTGCCCAAGTCTTGAACTTGCTCAAAAAATTCCAAAAAGAACTTGGCTTGACCTATCTCTTTATCGCCCATGACTTGTCGGTTGTTCGTTTTATTTCAGATCGTATCGCAGTTATTTACAAGGGTGTTATTGTAGAGGTTGCAGAGACAGAAGAATTGTTTAACAATCCAATTCACCCATATACTCAAGCCTTACTTTCAGCGGTACCAATTCCAGACCCAATCTTGGAACGTAAGAAGGTCTTGAAGGTTTACGACCCAAGTCAACACGACTATGAGACTGATAAACCATCCATGGTTGAAATCCGTCCAGGTCACTATGTTTGGGCCAACCAAGCCGAATTGGCACGTTATCAAAAAGGACTAAACTAGTAATGGTTTTATAATTTCCATGTCAACTTTTATGGAAATTATGGCTCTTTGTCAACTGTAGTGGGTTGAAGTCAGCTAAGCTCGAGAAAGGACAAATTTCGTCCTTTCTTTTTTGATGTTCAGAGCGATAAAAATCCGTTTTTTGAAGTTTTCAAAGTTCCGAAATCCAAAGGCATTTCGTTTGATAAGCTTAATGAGATTATTAGTGGCTTCCAATTTTGCGTTAGAATAGTGTAGTTGAAGGGCATTGACAATCTTTTCTTTATCCTTTAGAAAGGTTTTAAAGACAGTCTGAAAAAGAGGATGAACCTGCTTTAGATTGTCCTCAATAAGTTCGAAAAATTTGTCTGGCTCCTTGTTCTGGAAGTGAAAAAGTAAGAGCTGATAGAGATTGTAGTGGTGTTTCAAGTCTTCTGAATAGCTCAAAAGCTTGTTAAGAATCTCTTTATTGGTTAAGTGCATACGAAAAGTAGGGCGATAAAAACGTTTATCGCTGAGTTTACGACTATCCTGTTGAATGAGTTTCCAGTAGCGTTTAATAGCCTTGTATTCATGGGATTTTCGTTCAAACTGATTCATAATTTGGACACGGACACGACTCATAGCACGGCTAAGATGTTGCACAATGTGAAAGCGATCCAGAACGATTTTAGCGTTTGGAAAAAGTCGCCTAGCTAAGTCATAATAAGGACTAAACATATCCATAGTAATAATTTTCACTCGACATCGGACGACCCTATCATATTTAAGAAAGTGATCTCGAATGACGGCTTGTGTTCTACCCTCAAGAACAGTGATGATATTGAGCTTATCAAAGTCCTGAGCAATGAAACTCATCTCCATCTCCCGATTGAAACAGTCACTCCCCGGACTGTTTCAACGTCCCAAGACATAATCTCAGGCAGATTTCTAACATTACACTCAAAGTGGAAGTCATTGAGCTTTCGAATGACAGTTGAAGTTGAAATGGCCAGCTGATGGGCAATATCGGTCATAGAAGTCTTTTCAATCAACTTTTGCGCAATTTTTTGATTGATAATACGAGGGATTTGGTCATTTTTCTTGACGATAGAAGTTTCAGCGACCATCATTTTAGAACAATAATAGCACTTGAAACGACGCTTTCTAAGGAGAATTCTAGTAGGCATACCAGTCGTTTCAAGATAAGGAATTTTAGAAGGTTTTTGAAAGTCATATTTCTTCATTTGACTTCCGCACTCAGGGCAAGATGGGGCGTCGTAGTCCAGTTTGGCGATGATTTCCTTGTGTGTATCCTTATTGATGATGTCTAGAATCTGGATATTAGGGTCTTTGATATCGAGTAGTTTTGTGATAAAATGTAATTGTTCCATATGATTCTTTCTAATGAGTTATTTTGTCGCTTTTCATTATAGATGATATGGGACTTTTTTTCTACACAAAATAGGCTCCATAATATCTATAGGGGATTTACCCACTACAAATATTATAGAGCCGAAATTATAAACCTTTTTTTGTTGGACTGATTTGAAAATCTTTGAAAGCGTACTGAAAGAATTTTCGAAAAATTTTAAAATATTCTGAAATATTCTTGACAGCTAATGAAAAAGGTGGTAAGATAGGAAACATCAAAAAAGAAAGCAGAAAAAGAAATGAATAAGAGACAAGCTGTAACGATGAATCAAAACTTTTACTTTAGCTACTTTAGATAGTGTTTGTAGACATGTCACCATGGATGCAAACAGTTCAAGCAATTTGTTTGTATCTATGTGGCTAAGATTTTTGATTGTGGTCCATATAGATGAATATCTAAATGGACTAGCTAAGTTGTAACTTGTTAGGTTATTTCAAGTACCCGTTTAGGTATTATCTAGGCGGTTTTTTGTTTTATACTCTTCGAAAATCTCTTCAAACCACGTCAGCTCTATCTGCAACCTCAAAATAGTGTTTTGAGCAACCTGTGGCTAGCTTCCTAGTTTGTTCTTTGATTTTCATTGAGTATAATTGAAATAGCACAAATAGGGACGGAAGACTGCTTCCTCCCTTTTATCAGAAAAGGAGAAACAGATGACACTTGATAAAGGAAAAGTAGCCTATCAAATCTATCCAAAATCTTACAAAGACACCACTGAAAACGGTATTGGGGATTTCCGTGGGATTATCGAAAAAATTCCCTATTTAGCCAAACTAGGTGTGGATATGGTCTGGCTCAATCCATTCTATCCAAGCCCTCAACGGGATAATGGTTACGATATTTCAGATTATATGGCAGTGGATCCTCTTTTTGGTGATATGGCTGATTTTGAGGAAATGGTGTGTGTCGGTAAAGAGCACAAGATTGACTTTATGCTGGACATGGTACTTAATCATTGTTCGACAGAGCATGAATGGTTTCAGAAAGCCCTAGCTGGTGATAAGTATTATGAAGACTTTTTCTTCATCCAAGACCAACCAACAGATTGGCAGTCTAAGTTTGGTGGTTCTGCATGGGCGCCTTTCGGGGATACTGGGAAATACTATCTTCACCTATTTGATGAGACCCAGGCTGACCTTAACTGGCGCAATCCCAATGTCCGTAAGGAGCTTTTCAAGGTTGTTAATTTCTGGCGCGACAAGGGTGTCAAAGGTTTTCGATTTGATGTGATCAATTTGATCGGTAAGGACGAGGTTTCAGTGGACTGTCCTGAAAATGAAGGGAAGCCAGCTTATACAGACAAACCCATCGTTCATAACTATTTGCGTATGATGAACCAAGCCACTTTTGGATCTGACGATAGCTTTATGACAGTTGGGGAAATGTCTTCTACCACCATGGACAACTGTGTCCTCTATTCGTCGCCTGATCGTCAGGAATTATCCATGACCTTTAATTTTCATCACCTCAAGGTGGACTATAAGGATGGACAAAAGTGGACCTTGGCTCCCTTTGATTTTGAAGAGTTGAAGAGTCTTTACCATAGTTGGGGTAAGGAAATGAGTGATAAAGACGGTTGGAGTGCCCTCTTTTGGAACAATCACGATCAACCACGTGCCTTGAACCGTTTTGTCGATATTCAAAACTTCCTCAAGGAAGGAGCCACTATGCTAGCAGCCAGCATTCACCTGTCACGTGGGACACCTTATATCTACATGGGTGAGGAAATCGGGATGATTGACCCAGACTATGATTCTATGGCTGATTACGTGGATGTCGAATCGCTTAATGCCTATCAGATGCTCCTAGAAGAAGGAAAGAGTCAGCAAGAAGCCTTCCAGATTATTCAAGCTAAGTCGCGTGATAATTCACGCATTCCCATGCAGTGGGATGCTTCGGAAAATGCAGGATTTTCAACAGGCACTCCTTGGTTGAAAGCTGGTAAATCCTATAAAGACATCAATGTAGAAAATGAAATCCAGGGTCCGATTTTTACCTTCTATCAAGACTTGATTCGACTGCGTAAGGAAATGCCAATCATTTCAGAAGGAAGTTACAAACCAGCCTTTGAAGATAGCAAACAAGTCTACGCTTTTGAACGCCAGTTTGAGGAACAAAAGTTACTAGTGCTCAATAACTTTTATGCTAAAGAAGTGGAAATCGACTTGCCAGC
The DNA here is from genome assembly GCF_013276315.1 of Streptococcus sp. 2741. NCBI lineage: Bacteria > Bacillati > Bacillota > Bacilli > Lactobacillales > Streptococcaceae > Streptococcus > Streptococcus sp. 2741. The sequence continues at coordinate 10,437 of NZ_VMKU01000055.1, forward strand.
AGTCTACCAAAATGGACAGATTTTGATTTCAAACTATGAAGATGCAGAAGTGTCTGAGAAAATTCTACTAAAACCCTATCAAACACTGGCTATTTATGTAAATTAAACTTAGCAAGGAGACCTCTTTTTCAGAAAAGCAGGGTTCTTTTTGCTGTCTATTCCATCCTTGAAAGTGTAGAACAAACTGTCAATCGAAAGTGATTATGTCCCAAAAAAAATGGTGAGATTGAGGGCAATTATTTTGCTTTCATTTGACAAGAGGAACCCTTGAAGCAGTTTTGTCAGCTAAACCAAGGCTAATCTTAGCCTTGGCTTGTCAGCCTAACAGCATCAAGCCTCTTATCAAATGAAATAGAGGGCTAGCTATCAGCTAGTTAAAACATCTAATTTTTAGGAGGGCTGGGTGACTAACTTCATTATAGAACTTTCATTTAGTTAGCAAAAAGGCTTGTTGTCTATAATTGGCTGCATTAGTCTAGATTTTATTTATAGAAAATGTTATAATAGACTGTATTTAAAAAATTTTAAGGAGAAATGACAGAATGTCTGTATCATTTGAAAACAAAGAAACAAACCGTGGTGTCTTGACTTTCACTATCTCTCAAGACCAAATCAAACCAGAATTGGACCGTGTCTTCAAGTCAGTGAAGAAATCTCTTAATGTTCCAGGTTTCCGTAAAGGTCACCTTCCACGTCCTATCTTCGATAAAAAATTTGGTGAAGAATCACTTTACCAAGACGTTATGAACGCTCTTTTGCCAAACGCTTATGAAGCAGCTGTAAAAGAAGCTGGTCTTGAAGTGGTTGCCCAACCAAAAATTGACGTAACTTCAATGGAAAAAGGTCAAGACTGGGTTATCACTGCTGAAGTCGTTACAAAACCTGAAGTAAAATTGGGTGACTACAAAAACCTTGAAGTATCAGTTGATGTAGAAAAAGAAGTAACTGACGCTGATGTTGAAGAGCGTATCGAACGCGAACGCAACAACCTGGCTGAATTGGTTATCAAGGAAGCTGCTGCTGAAAACGGCGATACTGTTGTTATTGACTTTGTTGGTTCTATCGATGGTGTTGAATTTGATGGCGGAAAAGGTGAAAACTTCTCACTTGGACTTGGTTCAGGTCAATTCATCCCTGGTTTTGAAGACCAATTGGTAGGTCACTCAGCTGGCGAAACTGTTGATGTAGTTGTAACATTCCCAGAAGACTACCAAGCAGAAGACCTTGCAGGTAAAGAAGCTAAATTCGTAACAACTATCCACGAAGTAAAAGCTAAAGAAGTTCCAGCTCTTGATGATGAGCTTGCAAAAGACATCGACGAAGAAGTTGAAACACTTGCTGAATTGAAAGAAAAATACCGCAAGGAATTGGCTGCTGCTAAAGAAGAAGCTTACAAAGATGCAGTTGAAGGTGCAGCAATCGATAAAGCTGTAGAAAACGCTGAAATCGTAGAACTTCCAGAAGAAATGATTCACGAAGAAGTTCACCGCTCAGTAAACGAATTCCTTGGAAACTTGCAACGTCAAGGTATCAATCCTGACATGTACTTCCAAATCACTGGAACTACTCAAGAAGACCTTCACAACCAATACCAAGCAGAAGCTGAGTCACGTACTAAGACTAACCTTGTTATCGAAGCAGTTGCCAAAGCTGAAGGATTTGATGCTTCAGAAGAAGAAATCCAAAAAGAAATCGAGCAATTGGCTGCAGACTACAACATGGAAGTGGCACAAGTACAAAGCTTGCTTTCAGCTGATATGTTGAAACACGACATCACAATCAAAAAAGCTGTTGAATTGATTACAAGCACAGCAACAGTTAAATAATCTTAATAAACAAAAAACCCACCTGATTAGGTGGTTTTTCTTATGCACTATTTTCCAAAAATCTCTCTGAGGTCTGCGTCTGTAATCCCAATCATAGCTGGAATACTGGTCCAGTTTTCTTCGGTTAGGATGTAGGATTGTTCAGAGTTACTTGATGTGACTGTTTCAGAGACAACTGGTTGCTTTTCTTCAATATTCTCCAATAAATCACTGAAGCGTTCAATCAGATAGGTCTTTCGGGCAGTTCCGATGTGCTGGGTAGCATAATCAAAGGCCTGCAATTCACCTAGTAAGATAAGCTTGCTTTTGGCGCGTGTAATGGCTGTGTAGATGAGATTGCGCTCCAGCATACGCCTACTAGCACTGGTAATCGGTAGGATGACAACAGGGAACTCACTTCCCTGTGATTTATGGATGCTCATGGCATAGGCCAGGCGAATCTTGTACCATTCGTTACGTGGGTAAGAGACCTCATTGCCATCAAAATCAATGACAATCTCGTCTTGTTTCGACTCGGTGTATTTACCAGGGATCAGATCTATGATAGCTCCCAAATCTCCGTTAAAGACATTGATTTCAGCATCGTTGACCAAATGAATGACCTTGTCTCCCTTGCGATAGTGGCACTGGGGAGCTTCAAAACTAAGTTGGTCTTTTTGTGGTGGATTGAGCAGATCTTGCATGAGTTGGTTGATGGCATCAATCCCTGCCGTCCCTCGGTACATGGGGGCCAGAACCTGAATATCACGAGCAGGGATACCACTTCTGAGAGCAGCGCCTAAGATTTTTTCAATCGTCGCTGGAATATGGCCACTAGCAATTTCAAAGTAGGAACGGTCAGCTTTTTTCTGGGTGAAATCGGCTGGCAAGATGCCCTGTCTAATCTGACTAGCTAGGGTGACGATGGTTGATTCTTCGCTTTGCCGGTAAATTTTTTCCAAGCGAGTCTGAGGAATCAAGGGAATATGAAGGAGGTCCGCTAGAACCTGTCCAGGACTGACAGAAGGTAGCTGATCACTGTCACCCACGATGAGGATTTTACTGTTAGAAGAGATGTTGGAGAAGAGTTGATTGGCCAGCCAAGTATCCACCATGGAAAATTCATCTACGATGATAAAGTCGGCATCCAGATAATCTTCCAGATGACTGGTATCATCGTCCCCTGTCATTCCTAAATGACGGTGTACGGTCGCGCTAGGCAAGCCTGTCAATTCATTCATGCGACGAGCAGCTCGTCCAGTTGGAGCAGCAAGAAGAATAGGTAGGTTGCTTTTTTTCCTGAGGTCAAGTCCTTCTAAAAGGGCGTAAACAGCGATAATCCCATTGATAACAGTTGTCTTACCAGTACCAGGTCCACCTGTCAGGATAAAGACCTTATTCTGGATAGCATCACAGATAGCTTGTTTTTGAATACTATCATACTCAATCTCCAGATCTTCTTCGACAGTAGCGATATGTTTTTGAATGGTTTCTAAATCTTGGCTCTTCTGTTTTCCTTTTTCAAGGATACGAATCAAGTGACTGCGGATACCTTCCTCAGCGAAAAAGAGGCTGTTGTCAAAGATCTTGGTATCAATCTGCTGAACCTTGTCTTCTTCGATCAGGTAGGAGAGCTCTTGGGCAACTTGGCTGGGGTCTAGTTCCACGGGACGGGAAGACTCAAGGAGAGTAAGGGTTTGTTCCAGCAAATCCCGTGCTTCAACATAGGTGTCCCCTGTTTCCATACAGGCCTGAAAAAGACTGTGAACTAGACCGGCGCGGAAGCGTTCAGGAGCCTGACTTTCGATGCCTAGTTCCTCAGCTAGTTGGTCAGCAATGGTAAAGCCCAAACCCTTGATATCCTCAACCAGCTGGTAGGGATAATTTTCAACCACATCAAGGGTTTCTTCCTTGTAAAAGTCTTGAATCTGAAAGGCTAGTTTGTTGGGAATGCCGTAGTTGGCTAGTTTGGACAAAACCATCTCCGTTCCGTAGTTGAGACGGAGAGTGGAGACGAAAGCCTCGCGATTTTTGGCAGAGAGCCCTGAGATGCCTTCTAGCTTTTCTGGGTGTTGCAGAATTTCGTCAATGGTATTGTCGCCATAGGTATCTACGATTTTCTGAGCTGTCTTGAGACCAATCCCCTTGAAATGGCTACTTGAAAAGTACTTGACCAAGCCCTTACTAGTTGGTTTTGCGCGATCATAACGACTGATTTGCAGTTGTTCTCCATACTTGGAGTGCTGGACAATTTGCCCCCAAAAAGTATAGTCTTCGCCCTCAATTACATCAGCCATGGTTCCTGTGACAATGATTTCAAAATCATCAAAATCCTCTGCGTCCGTATCGTCGATTTCTAGGAGGAGGATGCGATAAAAATTGCTGGGATTTTCAAAAATAATCCGTTCAATGGTTCCTGAAAAATAAACTTCCATAAAATTCCTTTGCATGAATAGGTGAGAGTTAATACTCTTCGAAAATCTCTTCAAACCACGTCAGCTCTATCTGCAACCTCAAAACACTGTTTTGAGCAGCCTGCGGCTAGCTTCCTAGTTTGCTCTTTGATTTTCATTGAGTATAACTTTGTTTCTATCTTAATCAAACTGGGTAGTGAATAATCATCTTCTCACGATAGAAGAAGAGGCTGAGATTGCTGATTCTCGGCCTCTTAGGTCTCTTAAAATGTTCCGATACGGGTGATTGGCCAGAAGCGGAATTTAGCTTCCCCTGTGATATCTTTTGCTTTGAAGGTACCTACGTGGCGGCTGTCGCTCGAAACCAAGCGGTCGTCTCCGAGGAGAAGGTATTCTCCTTCTGGAACTGTAAAGCTAAAGTTGGTGTTGTAGTTGACATCAACTGTGAAGGCTTGAGCTTTTTGAGCGATACTTCTAAAGAAAGTTCCTTTATTTCCTTCAAATCCCTTGCCTGAGTAGGTGCTTTGGAGTTTGTCATCCTTGAAGCGTTTGATATAGTTAGCTAGATAAGGTTCATCTGTCTCTTTGTCATTGATGTAAAGTTTATCATTTTCGTAACGGATGGTATCGCCAGGCATTCCGATGACGCGCTTGACGATGTCCTTATTGCCATCTTCCTCATGGGCCACCACGATATCAAAACGGTCAATAGGGAGGTGCTTAACGACAAAGAGAATTTCGCCATCCGCTAGGGTAGGATCCATGGAGTGTCCTTCTACGCGGACATTACTCCAAAAAAAGATACGACTTAAAGCTAGTAATGACAGAATCAGGAGGAATAATCCCCACTCTTTTAGGAAATTTTTAAATGAATTCATAACTTACCTTTCTAAGCGTTTTTTCGCTTTTTCAGTATTTTTAAAGTGCAATTTGGCGCAGAAGTTGAGTCCCTGCATACCATAGGCTTGTAAAATCTGGCTAGCTACCTTATCAGAAGCTGTTCCAGCTCCACTTGGAAGTTGATAACCCAGTTCTCGTCCTAGATTTTCTAGATTTTCCAGAAAGAGATCACGCGCAATGATAGAAGAAACTGCGACAGCCAAGTATTCGCCCTCAGCCTTTTCTTCTAAGCTGATAGGATTGCTGAAACGATTGGCCTCTTGTGCCAAGTACTTGTCATAATTTTTAGCACTGGTAAAGGCATCAATCACAATTTTCTCAGGTTGAACGCCTTTTTGAAGAAGGAGATAGATAGCCTGGTTATGGAGGGCAACCTTAACCGAAACAGCATTGTAGCGGTCTCCGATGACCTCGTTGTACTTGCTTGGTGAGAGAAGCAGTGCCTGGTGCTGGATTTTGTCCTTGAGGATAGGGGCAATCTGACGAATCTTTTGGTCGGTCAGAGTTTTAGAATCCCCCACACCGAGTTTTCGCAAGAAAGCATGCTGGTCAGGTGTGACAAAGGAAGCCACAACTGCAAGTCCACCAAAGTAGGAACCATTTCCAACCTCATCTGTCCCAATCAAAGGGAAATTTTGTCCCCTGTTTTCCTCTACCATTTGATAGCCAAAGAAACGAGCGTATTTCTCGGCTCCCTCACCCTGAAGCAAGACCTTTCCAGAAGTATAGATAGAAACCGTTGCTTGAGGTAGTCGCAAAAAGTAGCGAATATAGGGATTCTTGCTGGGAGCTAGACTGCTTTGATAGTGTTCAAGAAAAGCCTGAATCTTCTTTTCACTTGGTGTGAGTGTTATACTTGCCATAGTTTCTATTGTACCATAAAAGCAGGCAAATTTGTAAAAACTGACAAAATTAGCGAATTTTGGTATAATATCGTGAGGTGAATTTTATGGCAAATCTAAATCGATTCAAATTTACATTCGGGAAAAAATCATTAACCTTGACAAGCGAGCATGATAACCTTTTTATGGAGGAAATCGCCAAGGTTGCGACAGAAAAATACCAAGCAATTAAAGAACAAATGCCTAGTGCAGACGATGAAACCATCGCTCTTTTGTTGGCAGTCAACTGTTTATCAACTCAGCTCAGCCGTGAGATTGAATTTGACGATAAGGAGCAAGAGATAGAAGAACTCCGCCACAAGCTTGTGACTTGCAAGCAAGAACAGAGCAAGATTGAGGACTCCTTATGATTTCGCTCCTTCTTCTATTGGTCTTGGCTTGGGGATTTTATATCGGCTATCGGAGAGGCCTGCTCTTACAGGTTTATTACCTGATTTCAGCACTGGCATCTGCTTTTATGGCTGGTCAGTTTTACAAGGGGCTTGGCGAGCAGTTTCATTTGCTGCTCCCTTATGCAAATCCGCAGGAAGGTCAGGGAACTTTCTTTTTCCCATCGGATCAACTCTTTCAGTTGGATAAGGTCTTTTATGCAGGGATCGGCTTCTTGCTTGTATTTGGGATTGTCTATAGCATCGGTCGTTTGCTTGGTCTCCTCTTACACTTGATTCCTAGTAAAAAATTGGGTGGTAAGTTGTTCCAAGTTTCAGCAGGTATCTTGTCCATGTTGGTGACCTTATTTGTCTTGCAAGTGGCCTTGACCATCTTGGCGACCATCCCCATGGCAGCTATACAAAATCCTCTTGAAAAGAGTATCGTCGCAAAACACATCATCCAGAGCATACCAGTAACAACCAGTTGGCTCAAACAAATCTGGGTGACAAATTTAATCGGATAAAAAGGGCAGGAGTTTTCCTAGCCCTTTGTTTACAGATTTGACTCGAATCTATTAGAATGTAAAAAGCTATCACACCTAGACATTCAAAGATAAGGAAATAAAGATGAATAAGAAAATATTAGAAACATTAGAGTTTAATAAGGTCAAGGCCTTGTTTGAGCCCCATTTGTTGACCGAGCAGGGCTTGGAGCAATTGAGACAGCTGGCTCCGACTGCTAAAGCAGATAAAATCAAACAGGCTTTTGCTGAGATGAAGGAGATGCAGGCTCTTTTCGTAGAGCAACCGCATTTTACTATTCTCGCAACTAAGGAAATTGCAGGAGTCTGCAAGCGGTTGGAGATGGGAGCAGACCTCAATATCGAGGAGTTCCTCCTCTTGAAGCGCGTGCTTCTTTCTAGCAGAGAACTGCAAAGTTTTTATGCCAATCTGGAAAATGTCAGTTTGGAAGAGTTAGCCCTTTGGTTTGAGAAATTACACGATTTTCCGCAATTACAAGGAAATCTCCAAGCCTTTAATGATGCAGGTTTCATTGAAAATTTTGCCAGTGAAGAATTGGCGCGCATCCGTCGAAAAATCCATGATAGCGAGAGTCAGGTACGCGATGTTTTACAAGACTTGCTCAAGCAAAAAGCGCAGATGTTGACGGAAGGAATCGTTGCCAGCAGAAATGGCCGTCAGGTTCTACCTGTCAAAAATACCTACCGCAATAAGATTGCAGGTGTCGTTCATGATATTTCTGCCAGCGGAAACACCGTCTATATCGAACCCCGTGAGGTGGTCAAACTGAGCGAAGAAATTGCCAGTTTGCGAGCAGATGAGCGCTATGAAATGCTTCGCATTCTCCAAGAAATTTCTGAGCGTGTTCGCCCTCATGCGGCTGAGATTGCTAATGACGCTTGGATTATCGGTCATCTGGACTTGATTCGTGCTAAGGTTCGCTTTATCCAAGAAAGGCAAGCAGTCGTTCCTCAGCTATCAGAAAATCAAGAAATTCAACTGCTCCATGTCTGCCATCCTTTGGTCAAAAATGCCGTTGCAAATGATGTCCATTTTGGACAAGATTTAACAGCTATTGTCATTACAGGTCCCAATACAGGTGGGAAGACCATCATGCTTAAAACTCTGGGCTTGACGCAGGTGATGGCTCAGTCTGGTTTGCCGATTTTAGCAGATAAGGGAAGTCGTGTTGGTATTTTTGAAGAAATCTTTGCCGATATTGGCGATGAGCAATCTATTGAGCAGAGCTTGTCTACCTTCTCTAGCCACATGACCAATATCGTGGATATTCTTGGCAAGGTCAATCAACATTCACTCTTACTCTTGGATGAGTTGGGGGCTGGTACAGATCCTCAAGAGGGAGCAGCCCTCGCCATGGCTATTCTGGAAGACCTTCGCCTGCGTCAAGTCAAGACAATGGCGACTACCCACTATCCGGAACTCAAGGCCTATGGTATTGAGACAGCCTTTGTTCAAAATGCCAGCATGGAGTTTGATACTGCAACTCTTCGCCCGACTTATCGCTTTATGCAGGGTGTTCCTGGCCGAAGCAATGCCTTCGAAATTGCCAAACGTCTAGGCCTATCTGAAGTTATCGTAGGGGATGCCAGTCAGCAGGTTGATCAGGACAATGATGTCAATCAGATTATTGAACAACTGGAAGAGCAGACGCTAGAGAGTCGCAAACGTTTGGACAATATCCGTGAGGTGGAGCAAGAAAATCTCAAGATGAATCGTGCTCTCAAAAAACTCTACAACGAGCTCAATCGTGAAAAGGAAACCGAGCTTAACAAGGCGCGTGAACAGGCTGCTGAGATTGTGGACATGGCCCTCAGTGAGAGTGACCAGATTCTCAAAAATCTCCACACTAAATCTCAACTCAAGCCCCACGAAATCATTGAAGCCAAGGCTAAGTTGAAAAAATTGGCCCCTGAAAAAGTAGATTTGTCTAAAAACAAGGTCCTTCAAAAGGCCAAGAAAAAACGAGCTCCAAAGGTGGGAGATGATATCGTAGTTCTCAGTTATGGACAGCGTGGTACCCTGACCAGTCAACTTAAGGATGGCCGTTGGGAAGCCCAAGTTGGCTTGATTAAGATGACCTTGGAAGAGAAAGAGTTTGACCTTGTTCAAGCCCAGCAAGAAAAGCAAGTCAAGAAGAAACAGGTCAATGTCGTGAAACGAACTTCTGGTCGTGGCCCACAAGCCAGACTGGACCTTCGAGGCAAACGTTATGAAGAGGCCATGAATGAGCTAGATGCCTTTATCGACCAAGCCTTGCTTAACAATATGGCTCAAGTTGATATCATCCATGGTATCGGAACAGGTGTCATCCGTGAAGGTGTCACTAAATACCTACAAAGAAACAAACATGTCAAGAGTTTCGGCTATGCCCCGCAAAATGCTGGAGGCAGTGGCGCGACTATTGTCACTTTTAAAGGATAGAAGTATTCTGAGCTTTATACAGTAAAAACTGTTGAATTAAGTTTTACTAATAAACACATTGACAAAAGCCAACATTTTTTGTAAAATAAGAATCAATTAAATACCAACACCGAATGAAGTTTAATAGAAGTGGGGAATCGTTTGATTTTCCATGACTGTAAATGGACGGAACTCTGGAGAGACCGTAAAGGCACCGAAGGGGCAAGGCAGGCAACTGCTCAAACTCTCAGGTAAAAGGACAGAGCTAGGATAGACCGCTTTTTAGCATTTATCTAAGCATTCCAGAGTACATGTATCTTGCATGTGCTCTTTCTTTTGGGGTTGAAAAGATAGGAGAAGGAAATGTTAGAATTGCTTAAATCAATCGATGCTTTTGCTTGGGGACCGCCCCTCTTGATTTTATTGGTCGGAACAGGGATTTACCTAACTATTCGGCTAGGACTCTTGCAGGTTTTGCGTCTGCCCAAGGCCTTTCAGCTTATTTTTATCCAGGATAAGGGACATGGTGATGTATCCAGTTTTGCAGCTCTGTGTACAGCCTTGGCATCAACCGTTGGAACAGGGAATATTATAGGAGTTGCGACGGCTATCAAGGTTGGTGGACCAGGAGCTCTCTTTTGGATGTGGATGGCGGCTTTCTTTGGAATGGCTACCAAGTATGCGGAAGGACTCTTGGCCATCAAATACCGCACCAAGGACGACCATGGTGCAGTAGCGGGAGGTCCCATGCACTATATCCTTCTAGGAATGGGAGAAAAGTGGCGACCACTTGCTGTTTTGTTTGCAGTAGCAGGAGTATTGGTTGCTCTCTTGGGAATCGGAACCTTCACCCAAGTCAACTCGATTACAGAATCTATCCAAAATACAACGGCTATTTCACCAGCCATCACAGCTCTCGTCTTGTCTGTCTTTGTAGCGATTGCTGTCTTTGGTGGACTCAAGTCCATTTCTAAGGTTTCAACTACTGTTGTTCCTTTTATGGCGATCATTTATATCTTAGGAACTCTTACAGTTATTTTCTTTAATATCGGGAAAATTCCTTCTACAATCGCTTTAATCTTGACATCGGCTTTTAGTCCCCTTGCTGCGGTAGGTGGATTTGCTGGTGCTAGCGTTCGGATGGCTATTCAAAATGGTGTGGCGCGTGGTGTGTTCTCAAATGAATCTGGTCTAGGTTCTGCTCCCATTGCAGCGGCTGCGGCTAAGACAAATGAACCAGTAGAGCAAGGTTTGATTTCTATGACAGGAACCTTTATTGATACTCTCATTATCTGTACTCTGACTGGTTTGACCATCTTGGTGACTGGTGTTTGGAGTGGTGACTTAAATGGGGTTGCCTTGACTCAGTCAGCCTTCTCAACAGTCTTTTCACACTTTGGGCCTGCCCTCTTGACCATCTTCCTTGTACTTTTTGCCTTCACAACGATTCTAGGTTGGAACTATTACGGAGAACGCTGTTTCGAGTTCCTCTTTGGTGTTCGTTTTATCTGGCTCTACCGTGTGGTCTTTGTGCTCATGGTCTTGTTGGGAGGATTTATCGAGTTGGATATGGTCTGGATTATCGCAGATATCGTCAACGCCTTGATGGTTCTGCCAAACTTGATTGCCCTCTTAGTCTTGTCGCCAGTCGTTATTGCTGAAACTAAAAAGTATTTTGACAAATAATGAAATCACACATGGCGTGTGATTTTTTTGCCTATAAATGATTTTTATCAAGCTGATATATAATATATATTATGCAAATGATTGGAAGTGTGATAAACTAATACTCAATGAAAATCAAAGAGCAAACTAGGAAGCTAGCCGCAAGCTGTACTTGAGTACGGTAAGGCGACGCTGACGCGGTTTGAATTTGATTTTCGAAGAGTATAATATACAACGAAAATCTTATGAGAGAATAAACCTTTGTCTTAAATAAACTTAGGAATCAGGACTTTATAAGATTTTCCAATAATATTAGTGTCAATAACAAGAAAAGAGGTATCTTATGACAACATTTACAATCCATACAGTAGAATCAGCACCGGCAGAAGTGAAAGAAGTTCTTGAAACAGTAGAAAAAGACAACAATGGCTATATTCCCAACCTAATCGGTCTCTTGGCCAATGCACCGACTGCTTTAGAAGCATACCGAACTGTCGCATCTATCAACCGTCGCAACAGCCTGACACCCGTTGAGCGTGAAGTGGTGCAAATCACGGCAGCCGTGACCAATGGTTGTGCCTTCTGTGTCGCAGGTCACACAGCCTTTTCCATCAAACAAATCCAGATGAATGATGACTTGATTCAAGCTCTTCGCAATCGTACTCCAATTGAAACAGATCCTAAATTGGATACCCTAGCTAAGTTTACTTTGGCAGTTATCAATACCAAGGGTCGTGTAGGAGATGAAGCCTTGTCTGAGTTTTTAGAAGCTGGCTACACCCAACAAAATGCCTTGGATGTGGTTCTTGGTGTCAGCCTAGCAAGCCTCTGTAACTATGCCAACAACCTAGCCAATACCCCAATTAACCCAGAATTGCAACCTTATGCTTAATTCATATCTGAGTAAAAAATGAAGTCTGAAATCAACGGACTTCGTTTTTTATCCCCTCATTTAAGCGCTTTTATGCTATACTGAAACTAACATGATTATTGGAGGTTAGGATGAAAAAACTCCCCTTGGTATTTTCTGGTTGTTTGCTAGGTTTAGCAGGATCTGGAAATCTTATTTTAGATACGTTGCCGGTTCTGTCACATCTTTTTAGTCTGACAGGTTTGATTTTGTGGATTTACTTTCTGCTTCTGCATCTTTTTAATTGGAAAGAAACCAAGCAAGAGTTGACCAAGCCCCCTCTTTTATCAGGAATGGCCACCTTTCCCATGGCTGGGATGATTTTATCGACCTATGTCTTTCGCGTCTTCCCTCATCTTTCTTTGGTTGTGCAAGGACTCTGGTGGTGTTCATTTCTCTTGGATTTGGCCTTGATTGCTGGTTTCACTATCAAGTTTGCTTGTCCGGGTCGGAGGGTTCATGCTACTCCTAGCTGGACGGTGCTTTATGTAGGGATAGCGGTAGCAGCCTTGACTTATCCTCTGGTGGGTATCATTGAAATTGCCTATGTGACCTTGAGTTTTGGTTTTCTTCTTACCTTCTATCTCTATCCCCTTATTTATAGTGATTTAAAGAAGCAACCACTCCCACTAGCCTTGCTTGGGCAAGAAGGTATCTACTGTGCTCCCTTTTCTTTGCTTTTGGCTTCTCTGGTTCGAGTTGGAGGAGCTAGCCTACCGACTTGGGTCTTGATTTTCATGCTTTTGGCTTCCCAATCCTTCTTTTTCTTTGTTTTGACTCGCCTACCCAATATTTTAAAACAAGGTTTTCAACCAGCCTTCTCAGCCCTCACCTTCCCGACTATTATCACAGCTACTTCGCTTAAGATGGCTCAGGGAATCTTGAAACTTCCATTTTTGGATTATTTGGTACTGGCTGAAACTGTTATTTGCCTAATCATTTTGCTCTTTGTATTAGGCGCTTATCTGATTTGGTTACGAAAAAAGGTCTAGCTAGAAATAGCTAAACCTTATTTTTTATGGTTTGATGACCTCAGCTCCACCCATGTATGGACGAAGTGCTTCTGGGATGGTCACGGAACCATCTTCATTTTGGTAGTTTTCAAGAATAGCAGCCACTGTACGTCCAACTGCAAGTCCAGAACCGTTCAAGGTATGGAGCAATTTCACCTTGCCATCTGCTTCATCACGGTAACGGATTTGGGCACGACGGGCTTGGAAATCTTCTGTGTTTGAACAGCTTGAGATTTCACGGTAGGTATTTTGGGCTGGAATCCACACTTCCAAGTCGTAAGTCTTCGCAGATGAGAAGCCCATATCTCCAGTAGAGAGCGCAACGACACGGTATGGAAGGTTAAGTTTTTGAAGAATGTTTTCAGCGTTGGTTGTCATTTTTTCCAATTCTTCGTAAGATTCTTCTGGTTTGGCAAATTTAACCATTTCAACCTTATGGAATTGGTGCAAACGAATCAAGCCACGAGTATCACGACCAGCTGAACCAGCCTCAGAACGGAATGATGGGCTCATAGCAGTGAAATAGATTGGCAGGTCTTTACCGTCAAGGATTTCATCACGGTAGTAGTTTGTCAGAGGAACTTCAGCTGTAGGAATAAGGACGTAATTGCTGTCGCTGAGTTCAAAAGTATCTTCCTTGAATTTTGGATATTGACCAGTCCCAAACATAGAATCGTGGTTAACCATGTAAGGCGTGATGACTTCAGTATAACCTTCTTTGCCATGCTCGTCCAACATAAAGTTGTAGATAGCACGTTCCAAACGAGCACCGAGGCCTTTATAGAAGAGGAAGCGAGCGCCTGTTACCTTGCCACCGCGTTCCCAGTCGAGGATACCAAGGTCTTCACCAAGATCCCAGTGAGCTTTTGGCTCGAAATCGAACTCGCGTGGAGTGCCCCAACGACGAACTTCCACATTGTCATCTTCGTCAGCCCCAATAGGAACGCTGTCAGCAGGGATGTTTGGAAGAGTAGTAGTAAATTCTGTCAATTTAGCATCGATTTCTGCCAATTCAGCATCCAAGGCTTTAACCTCAGCAGATAGAGTTTGCATGGCAGCAATCTTGTCATCTGCATTTTCCTTGTTGCGTTTGGCTTGGGCAATCTCAGCAGAAACTGTGTTGCGTTCAGCCTTGAGAGTTTCAACCTTGACCAAGATGTCACGACGTTTAGCATCGATTTCTTTCATCTCGTTTAAGACAGCAGCATCTACACCACGTGTAGCCAATTTTTCTGCGACAGCATCAAAGTCTGTACGAATACGTTTGATATCTAACATAAGAACTCCTTTATGAAAAAAGCACACCTGACAAAGCGTTGGAGTGGCAGGGCCACGGTTCCATCCAACTTCACAGGTGTGCACTTGATTGTGCATGTAATTGTTATTAACGGTAGAATTTCATCTATCCCTCCTATCTGCTCGCAGCATCCGCAGACTTTCTGAAAGAAGAAGATAACCTACTTATCCGTTGCTATAATTATACTAAAGTTTCTACTTTTTTGCAAATAGATTTTTAAATTTTTGACCAATTGTCTGAATCAGGGTCGGAAGTTTGATGACCTTGTCATTACCCAGTTTTTCACGAGCAATTTTGAGAATGGCACCTGAGTCTTTTGAAGCAAAGAGGAATTTTCCTTTGTCTGTAAAGACTTCGAAGTGGCGACTGATTTTCCGCCCAGTGACATTGGCTCCAATTTGGTTGATATGGCTCCAAGGAATCTGGATAAATTGTTCAACATTGACATCGGGGTAAAATTCCAAAGCCTGATCTCCGACAAGGAATTTCCCAACTTTCCCAGCGATAGAGAGGTAGGAAGTGCCTGTCGTACTGAGGAGTACTGTTTTGTTAAGTGATTGAGCCATGCTTAGTCTTCCTTACTTTCTCCAAAAAAGGCATTGTAGAGGGCTTTGATTGCTGCTTTCTCTTGGTCTTTATTGACAACAAACATGATAGAAACTTCACTAGAACCTTGAGACATCATCTGGATGTTGATCTTATTTTCAGATAGAGCGCGTGTCGCAGTAGCAGTCACTCCGATATGGCTCTTCATTTTTTCACCAACAATCATAATGATAGAAAGGTCGTGTTCGATTTCTGCATGATCTACTTTAGCCTTTTGAACCAACTGACGCAGGATTTCTTCTTCCTTGATAGGAGTTAGTTCGCGAGAACGGAGGATGATTGAAAGATCGTCGATACCGGTTGGCATATGTTCCCAACCGATGTTAAGATCTTCAAGGATTTGCAGAACCTTGCGTCCAAATCCAACCTCACGGTTCATAAGGTATTTCGACATGTTGATGCTGACAAAGCCTGAGTCACCAGCAATTCCCACAACTGGAAATTCATCACTACTGTGTTTTAGAACGATACGAGTACCTGGGTGGTCAGGGTTATTGGTATTCTTGATAACCAGAGGGATTTTTCCACGGTAGGCAGGAAGAAGAGCTTCGTCATGAAGAACTGAGAATCCTGCATAGGCCAACTCACGCATTTCACGGTAGGTCAACTCAGGGATCGAGTGTGGTTGGTGGATAATACCAGGGTGGGCTGCAAAGATACCATCAACGTCCGTAAAGTTTTCATAGAGGTCGGCTTTTACACCTGCAGCAATGATAGAACCTGTAATATCAGAACCTCCACGTGAGAAAGTACAGATTTGATTTTCCTTGGTAACTCCAAAGAAACCAGGAATGACAAGAACTTCATTTGCATTTGTCAATTCTTCAATCTTGTCATAACTTGATGGAATGATGCGAGCGTGACCAGGTTCACTTGTGACCACAATCCCAGCTTCTCTAGGGTGCATATAGCGTGCATCGATACCATTTTGGTTAAAGTAGGCAGCAATCAATTTGGCATTGTTATTTTCACCGGCTGCTAGGAAAGTATCGTAGAGAAATTCATTTTCATCAATAGGAAGAGTGGCCAAGGCACGAATACTTTTTGAAATTTTTTCTAGCACAGCTGGTTTAAGACCTAGTTCACTAACCATAGCAGCATAGCGGTCGATAATCCAGTTTTGGCTCTTGCTAATATCGTTACCAGCAACATAATCGCGGTAGTATTTAATCAAGGCATCCGTAACCTTAGTATCTTCAGCATTGCGTTTTCCTGGTGCAGAAACAACTACAAAACGACGCTCTGGATCGCTTTTAACGATGTTTAAAACTTTTTCTAATTGACCAGCAGAGGCAAGAGAGCTACCTCCAAATTTAACAACTTTCATAAGAACTCCTAAAGTAAGTATTTTATACGATTATAGCAGAAAGAAAGCCTTTTTTCAATGAAGAAAATAAGATGCTTTATAGGATAAAGCGAGCCTTTCCAATCGGCTGAGACACTTTCAGTCAATTTTTTCTTGCTTTCTGTTCCTAAAAAAGATATACTTTGAAAATAAAATAATTCAATACTCAATGAAAATCAA
>NZ_VMKU01000056.1:0-15279 GCF_013276315.1 Streptococcus sp. 2741
CGCTAATTGTTTTTTTAGGACGATTGATTTTTACTTCCGTCGCATCAATCATTACCGTGTCCTCAGAACTGAGAGGAGTTCTTGAAATCGCAACACCACCTTTGAACAAGAGTTACTTCAACCCATTGGCTCCGACGGATTAAGTTGCTTTCGTGGATACCAAGATCAGCCGCAATTTCTTCATAAGTTCGATATTCTCGCACATATTGAAGTCGCCATAAGAAGGTATTCTAGGCTTAGTTTAGGTTTTCGTCCCCCTTTTGCGTGTTTACCTTGATAATCTCTTTTTAATACAGCTAACATCTCTTCAAAAGTCGTGCACTGAACACCAACCAGGAGCTTAAATCGTGCATCAGTTAGTTGTTCACTTGCTTCATAATCCATAGAACTATTATACCATATATTGTTTCGCAGGAAGTCTAATAATGTTCGAAATTGAAGCAGGTTAAAGAGACAACTAAAGGCTTGTCGCATAAAAGACTGCATGGTAGCCAAATTGTCCTGCTACTGCAGAACCTGCCATAGGACCAACGACACCTCCCAGATAAAAGAATACCTGATTAAAGGCAAAGACCCTCGAAATACCAGCTTTGGGTGTCATCTTACTGAGAAGGGCATTGACCCCAGGTATCAGCGCACCGGTTCCCAAGCCAAAGAGGAATCGATAGAGTCCTAGTTGAAGGGGACTAGAGGAATTGGCACAGAGAAGATAGATGATGACTGAATAAAACTGGGCGACAACCAAGAGACGATGATTGCCCACCTTGTCACCTAGCTTGCCCATAACTCCTGCACTCATCATGCTGGAAAAGCCCATACTGGATACAATCAAACCAGATACAAAAAGAAGATTCTCTGTCTGCCCTAAGTCGCGTACATACAGAGCTAAGATAGGACCGATTGATTGGGCTGAAAATTGGATAACAAAACTGGTCAGAAAGAGGTTGACCAAGAGATAGGGATATTTAACTGATGTAAATAATTCCTTTGTTGGGATGGCCTTTTCCTTGGCTACTGGTTGAAAATCTTCCTTGATAAAGCAAATAGTTAAAATAGCGGCTAGAAACAGAAAACTACCAACCAGTAGGAAAACTGTACGAATGCCAAATAATTCTGCGATAAAGCCACCAATAAAGGGACCAGTTAGAGTACCTGCAACTACACCTGTAGACAAAGTACCTAAGGCAGAGCCTGATTTCTCCTTGGGAACCTGACTGGCTATCAAGGCCGTTGAATTGGGAACAAAACCCGCAAATACACCATTCAGTAAACGAAGAAAGATTAGCCAATAAATATTTGGCACAAAGGTCAAGCCTCCCATAGTGATAGTCATGGCCAGACCAGCACGAATCATCATGGGTTTTCGACCGTATTTATCAGCAAGGATTCCCCAGATAGGAGAAAAGAGCGCCGCGGAAATGGCAGAGACAGAAATAGCTAAACCTGCATAAAAAGCAGCTTGCTCACTCCCAACACCTAGATTTTCCACAAAGATGGGCATAAAAGGCACAACTAAGGAAATACTGGCTCCTGTCAGAAAATTACCAAACCAGGCAATGCGCAGATTATCCTTCCAGTTAATCTCTGTCATCTTGCTTACCTCCCTCAAGCAGGGAGACCACTTGAGTAAGAAGCTGGTCCTGATTCCCATTGTTGTTTAAAACATGGCTGGCCAAATCTTTCTTTTTCTCTAAAGGCCACTGGGCTGCCAGACGAGACTCAGCTTCATCTTTGGACAAGTTGTCCCTTTTCATTAAGCGTTCTACTTGGACATCTCGGTCCACATAGACCAACCAAGTCTCATCAAACCAAGAGACGTAGTTCTGCTCAAAAAGTAAGGGGATATCCATGAAAAAAATCTCTTCTGTCTGAGCAAACTGATCTCTCAACGTAGCTAGTTCCTCACGGATAATCTTTCCTTGGATTCGCTTAGACCATTCCTGTTCTTCAGGATTTGAAAAGATGAGATTAGCTAGGAGAGGGCGATTGAGTTCTCCATTTTCTAAGATAATTTTTTGACCAAAGTGCTGGACTAGAGCTTCAAACAGACGACCACCAGGTTTCTGTAGTTGGTGGACGGCTGCGTCGGCATCCACTACTTGAAAGCCTTGCTTTCTTAGAAAATTTGTCACGGTTGACTTACCAGAGGCAATTCCCCCAGTGATTCCGATGATTTTTCTCATCAGCCCCTCCTTTGGCACTGAGGACAAAAGTGGGTTCCACGTCCGCCTAGTTGGATTTTCTCAATCACTGTCCCACAGCGTGAACACTCTTGACCAGCCTTGTCATAGACCTGATGAAAATCCTGCATGGTTCCATCTTCCCCAAAGGCATTGGTATAGGTCCGAATGGTCGAACCACCTTTTTCAACGGCCTGGCCCAAAATAGCAATGGTTTGGTCATAAATGGCTGTCGTTTCTGCTGCTGTCAAAGTCTGGGAAGGTCTTGCCGGATGAACCTGAGCTCGCCAGAGAACCTCATCCACATAGATATTGCCAAGTCCAGCTACCAAGGTCTGGTCTAGGAGATGGGATTTGATAGGCTTTTTGGACTTGGCTAGGGCATCTTGAAAGATCTGCAAGTCAAAGTCTTGTTCGCTTGGTTCAGGACCTAATTTTTTAGAAATAAAGTAGGCATCCAAAAGGTCAGGCGCCAAGAGTTCCATAGTACCAAACTTGCGAACATCCTCATAAACAAGCGTGCCACCATCTTCAAACTGAAAGAAAACATGGGCATGCTTGCGTTCAGGAACCTGGTACGGATAGTAAAAATACTTGCCCTCCATCCGCAGATGGGAAATCAAGACCTTGTCTGTTAGGTAAAACAGCAAATATTTTCCACGACGTCCCATTGACTCAACAACTTGGCCAGGCACTTCCTTTCGAAACTCGTCCAAATCTGTCTTAATCATCTTGGGATAGCGAATTTCTATACTCGAAATCTTCTTTCCCAGAATCAATTTTTCTAAACCACGACGAACGGTTTCAACCTCAGGTAATTCAGGCATACGTCCTCCTTCTGTAAAAACAAGAAGCAGGCATGAGCCCACCTCTACTTAGTATTCTTTTTCATTATAGCCAAAGTCAGCCAAATCTAGCTTTTTATCGCGCCAGTTTTTCTTGACCTTGACCCAGGTTTCTAGGAAGACCTTGTCTCCTAGCATAAGTTCGATATCACGACGGGCCATACTACCGATTTTCTTAAGCATAGCGCCACCTTTACCGATGATAATCCCTTTTTGGCTATCGCGCTCGACCATGATGGTTGCACGGATGTGAACCTTGTCTGTCTCTTCGTCTCGTTTCATACAGTCAACAACTACTGCTACAGAATGCGGAATCTCTTCACGAGTTAGGTGCAAGACTTTCTCGCGAACCATTTCTGAAACTAAGAAACGTTCTGGATGATCTGTGATTTGATCAGACGGGAAATATTGGAAACCTTCATCCAGATTTTCACTCAAAATATCCACTAGACGAGACACATTATTTCCCTGAAGGGCTGAGATTGGAACAATTTCCTTAAAGTCTATTTGATTACGGAAGTCATCAATCTGAGACAAGAGCTGGTCTGGATGGACCTTATCGATTTTATTCACCACCAAAATCACAGGAACCTTGGTAGCCTTGAGACGCTCGATAATCATATCGTCCCCCTTACCACGCGCTTCATCAGCAGGCACCATGAAAAGAACGGTGTCCACTTCGCGAAGGGTGCTGTAGGCAGACTCAACCATGAAATCTCCGAGAGCTGTTTTAGGCTTGTGAATCCCTGGTGTGTCGATAAAGACAATTTGCTCCTTATCAGTCGTGTAAATTCCCATGATTTTATTGCGCGTTGTCTGCGCCTTGTCACTCATGATGGCAATCTTTTGCCCCATAACGTGATTTAAAAAGGTTGACTTCCCAACATTGGGACGTCCTAAAATGGCTACAAAGCCTGATTTAAAAGTCATAATTTCCTCTTACTGTTTAAAATAATAAATCCCAGATTCGTGGGAGAAAAATCAATGCGCCTGTTAAGGCTGCGAAAAGAGAAACCACTAATACCGCGCCAGCCGCCATATCCTTGGCATTTTTAGCCAGCATGGAAAAGTGATAGTGACTGGCCAAATCCACCACATTTTCAATAGCAGAGTTGATAATCTCAAAGGCTACTACCAAGAAAATGCTCAATAGGAGAAAGAGCCATTCGATTCGTGACACCTGAAAAACAAAACCTGCAAGGATGACCACTAGAGCCGTCACTGCGTGTTTTCGCATATTGCATTCTTCCTTGATAGCAGTAAAAATACCTGTCAAAGCAAATTCTAAACTGGATATCAAGTCACGATTTTTCCATTTTCGTTTATTGTCTTGTGAGTCCATAGGCTGTCAAAATTTCTTCTTGTAAACCGAACATCTCCGCTTCTTCTTCCGGAGTGTAGTGATCATAGCCGTTAATATGTAAAAAGCCGTGTACTGCCAAGAAGCCCATCTCACGCTCAAAGCTGTGACCATATTCTTCGGCCTGCTCATGAGCCTTATCGATAGAGATGAACAATTCCCCAATATAGGCATCAAACTCAGACATCATCTCTGCCAATTCTGGATTTTCAAGCAAATCCTCTTCGTCAAAGGCAATTTCCAATTCTGGTTTATACTCAAGGCTGATGACATCTGTCGGACGGTCGGTGTCACGGTACTCCAGATTAAGTTCATGACTACGCTCATTGGTCACAAAAGTGACTGCCATCTCCTTGTCTTCTTTTCCTAATTTTTGGGCTGCAAATTCCAAAATTTCTTGGGTTTGTTGCAACATTTCTTTTGAAACTTGACCAGTTTCATCTACCATTTCAATATACATGTGCTTCTCGTTTCTCTTTACTTGGCTTTATTATACCACATTTCCATGATTTTATTCTACCTTTTTGATATAATACTATGGAATACAATCACAAGGAGAGAACGATGTCATTTGACGGATTTTTTTTACACCACATAGTTGAGGAATTGCGAAGCGAATTAGTGAATGGTCGCATCCAGAAAATCAATCAGCCTTTTGAACAAGAGTTGGTCTTGCAAATCCGCAGCAATCGCCAAAGCCATCGCCTGCTCCTTTCTGCCCATCCAGTTTTTGGACGCATTCAGCTGACCCAAACGACTTTTGAAAATCCAGCCCAACCTTCTACCTTTATCATGATTTTGAGAAAGTATTTGCAGGGGGCCCTGATTGAGTCGATTGAGCAAGTGGAAAATGACCGTATTGTGGAAATTACAGTTTCCAATAAAAACGAGATTGGAGACCATATCCAGGCTACCTTGATTATCGAAATTATGGGGAAACACAGTAATATTCTACTGGTCGATAAAAGCAGTCATAAAATCCTCGAAGTTATCAAACACGTTGGCTTTTCACAAAATAGCTACCGTACCTTGCTTCCTGGGTCGACCTACATCGCTCCGCCAAGTACGGAATCTCTCAATCCTTTTACAATCAAGGACGAGAAACTCTTTGAAATCCTGCAAACACAGGAAACGACAGCTAAAAATCTTCAAAGCCTCTTTCAAGGTCTGGGACGCGATACGGCAAATAAATTGGAAAGCATACTGGTTAGTGAAAAACTTTCCACTTTCCGAAACTTTTTCCATCAAGAAACCAAACCATGCTTGACTGAGACTTCTTTCAGTCCAGTTCCTTTTGAAAATCAAGTGGGAGAGCCTTTTTCCAGTCTTTCTGATTTGTTGGACACCTACTATAAGGACAAGGCTGAGCGAGACCGTGTCAAACAGCAAGCCAGTGAACTCATTCGCCGTGTTGAAAACGAACTGCAGAAAAATCGACATAAGCTGAAAAAACAGGAAAAAGAGTTACTGGCGACAGACAATGCTGAAGAATTTCGCCAAAAAGGAGAATTGCTGACAACCTTCCTCCACCAAGTGCCTAACGACCAAGACCAGGTTATCCTAGACAACTACTACACTAATCAACCTATCACCATTGCGCTTGATAAGGCCTTGACTCCCAACCAGAATGCCCAACGCTATTTTAAACGGTACCAGAAACTCAAAGAAGCTGTCAAATACTTGACTGATCTGATTGAGGAAACCAAGGCAACCATTCTCTATCTGGAAAGTGTCGAAACTGTCCTCAACCAAGCTGGACTGGAAGAAATCGCTGAAATCCGTGAAGAATTGATTCAAACCGGCTTTATCCGTAGAAGACAGAGAGAAAAAATCCAGAAACGTAAAAAACCAGAACAATATCTAGCAAGCGATGGCAAAACCATCATCTATGTTGGCCGCAATAACCTGCAAAATGAGGAACTAACCTTTAAAATGGCCCGCAAGGAGGAACTTTGGTTCCATGCCAAGGACATTCCTGGAAGCCATGTTGTCATCTCAGGCAATCTTGACCCATCTGATGAAGTCAAGACAGACGCAGCAGAACTTGCAGCCTACTTCTCTCAAGGTCGCCTGTCAAATCTGGTCCAGGTAGATATGATTGAAGTCAAGAAACTCAATAAACCAACTGGCGGAAAACCCGGCTTTGTCACTTACACAGGACAAAAGACCCTCCGTGTCACACCAGATCCAGAAAAAATCGCATCCATGAAAAAATCCTGATTTTATTTGAAATCAGGATTTTTAACTTATACTCAAATCATATCCAATTATAGGACTAATCTTTGCCACCTAATTTCTCATTGATTTTCATCATCACACTAGCAATTTTTTCGCCCCAATAAGGGTCTGAGGCATATTCCACATTCATACCAGATGCCTTGTTTCCAAGGAAAGTTCTGCCCCTATCGATATAATTTTCCTTAATCCACTTGGTTGCTCCTAAAATACCTTTATCCACATCGTCAAATGTCTTGGCAGAAAGGTAAGGGGTCGTATCATAGGCTGTAATTCCAAAGAAATTATTCTTATCTTTGGCAATCTTACTTCGTCCCCAATCACTTTCTAAAGCACTATGGGCAAGGAGATAGAGGGCATTGATATGGTAATGTTCTTCGGCTTCCTTAAAGGTAGCTCCCTTATTTTCCAAGAGGCTATTGTTAATGTTTAGCAAACTAAATACCTTATCCAAATCCTCAGCACTATAGTTTGTAGCCTCTGTCAAGTCTTTGAAAAGGAAAGGATTTTCAAGCTTAAAACCATCAAAATGCAGGCCATCTGCCGAATAATATTTCTTGCCTACTTCCATATCAGAAAGATGAGAAGCTACTGGGATACTAGCATTCTGAGCCACATAGTGATAAAAACGGTGGCCATCACTCTCATAATAAGGGATAAAGTCCTTACTAGCATCTAGCGCTTGTAAATCTTCTGTTTTCATATAGCCTGACAAACCAGAAATAGTAATAGCCAGGCGCTTGTCATCACTTTTTCTATCCTTATCTAGCCAAACAACACTAGCTTGCGATATATAGGAGAGCTTTTCACCATCTGCATTATAGATATTTGCTGTGACTGGTACTACTTGATAATAAGCAGCATTTTCATTTGTAGCTTTTTCTCCACGCCATTTACCATCGCTTCCAAGCTGATAACCATCTACTGTCTCATTTTTCGCCATGTAGCCACCGGATTTGAAGTAGTACCAGGCTTGACTTTTAGAATCGTAGACCCATTCTTTTTTAGCCATTTTGCCATCAGACTTGAGGTAAAACCATGACTCCTTATCCCAAATCCATTCATTGGCTGCCATGTAGCCACCGGATTTGAAGTAGTACCAAGCTTGACTATGAGAATCGTAGACCCATTCTTTTTCAGCTATTTTCCCATCAGATTTGAGATAAAACCAAGATTCCTTATCCCAAATCCATTCATTGGCTGCCATGTAGCCACCGGATTTGAAGTAGTACCAAGCTTGACTATGAGAATCGTAGACCCATTCTTTTTCAGCTATTTTCCCATCAGACTTGAGGTAAAACCAAGATTTCTTATCCCAAATCCATTCATTTGCTGCCATATAGCCACCAGATTTGAAATAATAATAGTGACCATTTTCGAAAATCCATTCTTTGTCAGCATGATTTCCATTTTCTTTGATCTAAAACCAAGATTGGTATTGTTTGTCAAAAAGCCAACCTTGCTGCACTTTGGCACCACTGGCATTCACATAAGCCTGCTCAATCCACTGACTTGTTAGCAAATAACCACCAGATTTGAAATAATAGTCCTTGCCCTTAATTTGAAGCCATTCTTTCTCTGCGTGTTGTCCATCTGATTTGATATAAAACCAAGCATCGTATTGAGAATCAAATACCCAGTCTTCTATTACTTTGGCACCTGTTGCACCGACATAGGAAGCTCCTAGCCAAGCATTTCTTTTCATCTTTCCATTTTGGTCAAGATAATAGAAGGCTCCCTTGTCTTCTATCCATTCTGATTTGGCCATATAGCCACCAGATTTGAGGTAAAAATAGTCGTCACCTTGCTTTAGCCATTCATTTTCAACATAGTTGGCATCTTCTTTTATATAGAACCAAGATTGATAGTGAGCATCAAAAATCCACTCATTCGCTGCTTGACTGCCGTCTGCTTTCAGATACTGTTTTCCTTGCCAAGTACCATCACTAGCCATTGCACCCTCTGGACTAGCTAAGAAAAATAGCAGAGCTAAAAAAATAAATCTTACTTTTTTCATTAACCTTCTTCCTCTGTTCTTATTTATTTTATTGTACCAAAATTCTCCTAAATTCATATTACAAACTAATAAAAAATCAAGAACAGATTGATTGCAGTTTACCTCAGAGACTCTTTTACTTCCTTGCGAAGATTTTCTAGACTGCTGATACTATATTTATCCATAACCTTTGGTAAATTTTCGATGATGTCAGGGCAGGCATAAGGATTGGTAAAGTTAGCTGTTCCAACTCCGATAGCAGATGCCCCAGCCAGATACATTTCTAGGGCAGCTTCAGCCGAATCCACTCCCCCCATTCCAATGATAGGCAGGTCTGTTGTTTGGGCTACTTGGCGGATGAGTTTGAGGGCTACTGGAAAGACTGCTGGACCTGACATTCCACCTGTTCCATTGGCCAAGATTGGTTTTCTGGTTTTGAGGTCAAAGCGCATTCCAACCAGAGTATTGATCATGGTCAAGCCACTTGCTCCCGCATCTTCTGCAGCTTTTGCGACAGTAACGATATCGGTCACACTCGGGGTTAATTTGACATAAACTGGCACTTCTGAGGCTTCCACAGCTGCTTTCACCACATCATAAGCCAAATCTGGATCTTGACCAATCAAAAGTCCATGATTACAGTGGTCAACATTGGGACAAGAAATATTGAGCTCGATAGCTTTTACATTAGTTGCCTTGGAAATCCCATGAGAAACAGCTGCATACTCTTGTTTTGAAAAACCAGCTACATTGGCAATAATAGGAAGGTTTGGATATTCTCTTTCCAGCCAAGGTAGCTTTTCAGCCAAAACAACCTCTAAACCAGGATTTTGCAAGCCAATTGCATTGAGCATACCAGCAGGCGTCTCTGCCACTCTTGGAGTTGGATTCCCAAAACGTGGTTCAAGGGTTGTCGCCTTGATCATAATAGAACCTAAAAGGTCTAAATCATAGTACTTGGCATACTCTTGTCCAAAGCCAAAACAGCCTGATGCTGGAATAATCGGATTTTTCAAATCCAAACCAGGTAGAGACACTTGTAATCGATTTGTAGTCATAATTTTCTCCTTATAATACAACTGTTCCTGTGCGGAAAACAGGACCATCTTCACAGACGCGTTGGCTGACCGTCTCGCTTTCTGGTACTTTTAGAACACAGGCATAGCAAGCTCCCATCCCACAAGCCATACGAGATTCCAGAGATAAATAGGCTCTTGGGTGATCATCAAAGGTTTGATTGATATACTTCATCATTCCTGGAGCCCCACACGAGTAAACAGCATCAAACTGACTATCTAAATCATTGATAACAACGGAAACATTTCCCTTGATGCCATAAGAACCATCATCTGTCGTTACAAAGACCTGACCATACTGAGCCAATTCCGTTTTCAAAATAACAGCATCCTTATTAGCAAAACCGAGGACTGTCACTACTTTCACTCCACGTTCATGCAATTCCTTGGCCACCTCAAGCAAGGGTGGAACACCAATCCCACCACCAACAAGGAGAACCTGATTCTGCTCATCAAGGTCAGACAAGTCAAAACCATTTCCCTGAGGCCCCATCACATCAAGAGTGTCTCCCTGACTTAAGGTTGAAAAAATTGCAGTCCCAGCTCCCTCAATCCGGTAAATGAGATGACACTGCTTCTTAACCTTATCGATAGACGAAATTGAAATAGGACGACGCAAAAGATGGGCATCATCAGGCACACGCAGATGTAGAAATTGTCCTGCTCGCATGACTTCAACCATTTCTCCTTCTAAGACTAGTTCAAAGATTGCTGGCGCGATTTCCTCCTGTGCAACCACCTTCATGGTTTCCAAACGAATGGCACCCAAACGTTTCTTACATGTGGGATTCATGACTTTTCCTCCTTAAATTTTAAGGGGACCAGACAAAGAAAAGACCTTGCTAGTGCAAGGCCTCAGTTAAAATTGTACAACAGAAGAGAGCAAACTCAAAAGTCTCCTCTAGAAAATTGTACTATTCTTTTATCTGACACCTTGTGAGTCTCTCTGGACTCCCCTTAAAGGTTAAATTTTTATTAGTATACTCTTTCAGCTAAAAAAAGTCAAGTAGAAAAGGAACATTCTACTTGACCTCATGAGATTATTTTTCACGAATGACTTCGACCTTGTAGCCATCAGGGTCTTTGACAAAGTAATAGTTTGGTGTAGTTCCTGGTAGGCCATTTGGCTCAGTCACTTCATAGCCTTTTGCACTGTGCTCTTGATGAAGAACCTCAAGATCAGGTGTACTTAGGGCGATATGAGCAAAGCCATCTCCAACCACATAAGGGCCGTGATCGTAGTTATAAGTCAATTCCAACTCATAGTCATCACCCTCAAGACCTAGATAGACAATCGTGAAGGCATGATCTGGAAAATCTCTGCGACGCAATTCTTTAAAACCAAAAGCATCTTGATAGAATGCAATTGATTTTTCAAGATTTTCTACTCGCAAGCAAGTATGTAGCATTTTTGAAGCCATATTTTTCTCCTTTATTTTTAAAAAGACTGGACAATCCTCTTCCAGTCTCATCAGTTGTTATTTACCAAGTTTTGCTTTAGCTGCATCTGCAAGAGCTGTGAAAGCTGCTGCATCGTTAACAGCCAAGTCAGCAAGCATTTTACGGTTAACTTCGATCTCAGCCAATTTCAAACCATGCATCAATTGTGAGTATGAAAGTCCGTTCATACGAGCTGCCGCGTTGATACGAGTGATCCACAATTTGCGGAAGTCACGTTTTTTCTGACGACGATCACGGTATGCATAGTAGTAAGAGTTCATTACTTGTTCTTTTGCAGTACGGAACAAGATGTGTTTAGCTCCATAGTAACCTTTTGCTAATTTAAGAATACGTTTACGACGTTTGCGTGATACAACGCCACCTTTAACACGTGCCATGTTTTATTTCCTCCAAATATTTCCTAGAATTATTTACTTACAGTCAAGCTATTATTTCAAGCGAGTAAGCATTGCTTTGATACGTTTGTAATCTCCTGAATGCACCATAGATGCTTTACGAAGATGACGACGTTGTTTCTTAGTTTTTCCGTGGAAACGGTGAGAAGTGTAAGCACGGAAACGTTTAAGTCCACCAGAACCTGTACGTTTGAAACGTTTAGCTGATGCGCGGTGTGTTTTTTGTTTTGGCATGATTTTTTCTCCTTTATTTAACTTTCTGACAATTATTTTTTGTCAGTCGCTGGCGCCAATTGCATGAACATTTGACGTCCATCCATTTTAGCACGTTGTTCGATGATGGCAATATCTTGAGTTGCTTCAGCAAACTCGGCTAAAACTTTTGCACCAATCTCTTTATGGGTAATCATACGACCCTTAAAGCGAATAGATACCTTAACTTTATTTCCTTTTTCAAGGAATTTGCGTGCATTGCGAAGTTTTGTATCAAAGTCACCCTTGTCAATCGTTGGACTTAGACGAACTTCTTTCACAGTAACAACGCTTTGTTTTTTACGTTGTTCTTTTTGCTTCTTCTGGTACTCAAATTTGAACTTACCGTAGTCCATAATTTTTGCAACAGGCGGTTTGGCTTGGGGTTGAATCAATACTAGGTCAACATTAGCGTTATCAGCCAAAGCTTGCGCTTCACTGAGTGGCTTGATGCCTAGCTGTTCTCCCTCAAGACCAATCAAGCGAACTTCACGTACACGAATCTCATCATTGATGAATAAGTCTTGCTTTGCTATGGTTTTCACCTCTTTTGTTTTATTAGAGAAAAACAATAGCGGACTCGTAAATATACAAGCCCGCACGTTATGATAGCGTTTCTTCGAAACTTTTCATCCGTAGGGCCAGGCAACTTAATGTCACAAGGCGAGAAGCTCTCACTTCTGCTTTTCTCAACTTTTATATGATACCAAGTTTTCTAGCTCTTGTCAAGATAAAAAGTTATTTTTTGAAAAGTTTGTGTTTGTATTTTGGTTTGGTTTTCGAATCAAAAAGAGAGAATCAAGTTGATTCCCTCTCTATGTTAGTTTTTACTTATTTTCCCTACCTATAGGAAAGCTAGAATCTATTAAAAACTTCCCTTTTACGTGAATTTCCCCATCTTTCGATAAATAAAATCCCCACTAACAAAAGGATAATCAAGTAAGGAAGTAAAACTAGCCCCATGCTCCAATTTAGATTGACATTATCAATCTGCTTAGGTAATCTTCCAGATAAAATCTCCACTGAACGCAAGTAAGTAAAGGGAATCAGATGTGCAATCCTTTGAAGAGGCTGAATGGTTTGGATGCCAAACAATAAGCCAACAATCCCAATGAGTGAAAGAAAAAGGACAGGCATTTTTTGCTTGAAAAAGTAAGCAATCAAATACACGACTTCCACAATGACGATAAAGGCTAAGAAAGCTAAGAACAAGCCAGGAAATAACACATCTTGTATCTTTCCAATAGTTACCTCTTGATTCGCTAAGCTATAAATTGGGTAGGGATAATCTAACTGTCCAAAACCACTTATCAGACTTCCCGCTAGAAAAGAAAATCCACAGATTCCGATAAACAGCACAGTTACATAGCCCACTCCAACTCCAAGAGAGGATAAAGCAAATGTCACTTTTGAAAAAGGATATAACTGAGCTGTGTCCAGATGATTTTGATATCTTTCTGCAAATAGTTGCGTTAGCATAAAAATAATAGCAACCACAAACAAGCTTGGGATGATAGCCTCTAAAATCCAGACAATCTGGTCAATCCCGTGGGTCGGAAACTCCAAAGTATGTGCTTTTATGTTCAAGGGATACAGGGCTTGGTAAATCTTTCGTTGGCGGTCAACCGCCATTTTAAAGTCAGAGCTAGCAGTCGGTTCATTTGACATAACTTCATAATTCTTCTCTTCATCTTGCCACTGCAAATAATAGGCTTCTTTCCATCGTCCTTCTTTTAGTAAATTCAAAATTTCTTTCTTTTGCGTTAAAAAATTTTTTTGCAAGTCTAAATTACTTTTAACACTCTGGTATTCCTCCGAGCTGGTGTCAGACATTTGGGAAAGCTTCACTTCATTTTCATTGATGATTCTCTCATATTTTACAACACTGGTTTCCAACTCGCTCTCCAAGCTGTGTGAGTTTGCAGTCTGACTATTTAAATAAAAGGTAACACCGAGTACAGATGCAAATAAAAGTAAGATAATCCAGTTTAAACGACTTTTGAAAACTTTTTTCAATAAAAATAGACTAACATCTTTCATAAACTAAACCTCTTCTATCTGCCCCTGATGAATGGTTACTACTCTATCGCAGACATCAACCAACTCTTCCTTATAGTGGGAACTTAAAAGAACCAGCTGCTCTTGTCTATCGATTTGTGCCAGCCTATCAAAAAACTTCTGTCGATAATACTCATCTAAGCCATTTGTAATTTCATCCATAAGCCAGCATTTGGCCTGACTGAGGAAATACATGGCAATCACCAAGCGTTGCTTCATGCCTAGGGAATACTTGCGAATGGGAAGGCTGATATAGTCAGACATTTCCCAGTAGGCGATTTCATCCCTCAAGTTCAGGTCTGACTTCCAGATGCTTTTTATAAGGCGAAGATAGTCCATCCCACTTAAGTTTCCATCCAGCCATTCAACACTCTCATAATAAAATAAAGAAGGAGAGACTGCGATATTTCCACTACTTATGGGGATTAAGTTGCTAATGGCGCGGAACAGGGTCGTCTTTCCAGAGCCATTGATAGCGAGAACACCATAAACCCTGCCTTTATTAAAGGTGAAATCCGCATCTTGCAAGATGACTTGTCGCGTTTTTAAGGTCACATGAGTAAGCTGTAACATATCCAGTCCTCCTTTTTCTCACTCTTTAAGGATCAATAGCCTCCTTTGTAATGGTTTACTACCTCATAACGATCGTAGTTCCAGCCTCCGCCAACTTTATACTCAGAATAGCTATAATAAGAAGACCATTCCGGAATGACAATATATCCATATCTGTGATAATTCATACTATACCTATAGTAGGTATTCCAATCATAGCGATAACTTTTAAGAACGGTCTTAGCAGATACACTGGACTGAAGAAGACCAATAGATTATAAACTAACTAATTAAACGATTTTTGCTAATTTTTAATGATTTTATATCATCAATATCGAAGACGCTTTCATTATATCGTTTTTATCATTATTATGCAACAGATTTTTAGTTTATTTTACTACTAGACTTCCTGCAAAACTAGAATCCTAGTTCATGATTGATAATGCCAGCAATCGAATTCATTCGTAATCCGAAGCGTTTACGATGATTTCGATAGGTTGTTGAAAACATTTTAAACGTTTTTACTGTGGCAAAAATATTCTCAACCTTGCTGCTCTCCTTAGATAGTGCATGGTTACAGGCTTTCTCTTCAGCTGTTAGCGGCTTGAGTTTGCTGGATTTCCTCGGAGTTTGTGCTTGAGGATATATCTTCATGAGCCCTTGATAACCACTGTCAGACAAGATTTTACCAGCTTGTCCGATATTTCTGCGACTCATTTTGAACAACTTCATATCATGACAATAGTTCACAGTGATCTCCAAAGAAACAATTCTCCCTTGACTTGTGACAATCGCTTGAGCCTTCATAGCGTGGCATTTCTTTT
The DNA here is from genome assembly GCF_013276315.1 of Streptococcus sp. 2741. Lineage (NCBI taxonomy): Bacteria > Bacillati > Bacillota > Bacilli > Lactobacillales > Streptococcaceae > Streptococcus > Streptococcus sp. 2741. Next base: position 15,235 of record NZ_VMKU01000056.1, read on the forward strand.
TACCAGAATCATTCGCTAATTGTTTTTTAAGGCGATGGATTTTTA
>NZ_VMKU01000057.1:0-12360 GCF_013276315.1 Streptococcus sp. 2741
CTTGCCGTACTCAAGTACAAGTTTCCTAGTTTGCTCTTTGATTTTCATTGAGTATTATATTACTTTCTATTTGTAGGAGGTGGCTTATGAAGATTCCTCTCTTAACTTTGGCAAGGCATAAATTTGTTTATGTCTTGCTTACTTTGATTTTTCTTGCTTTGGTTTATCGTGATTTTTTGATGACTTATTTCTTTTTTGATATTCATGCGCCTGATCTAGCCAAATTTAATGGACAAGCAATTAAAAATGACTTATTAAAATCAGCGTTAGATTTTCGTATTCTCCAGTTCAATCTAGGCTTTTATCAATCATTTATTATTCCAATCATCATTTCTTTGCTAGGTTTTCAATATGTTGAGCTGAAAAAGAAAGTTTTACGATTGAGTATTGGAAGAGAAGTGAGTTATCAAGGGTTAAAAAGAAAGTTGACTTTTCAAGTCGCAAGTATCCCTTGTGTAATATATTTAGTGACTGTGCTGATAATTGCAATCATAACCTATTTCTTTGGGACTTTTTCTCCTCTGGAATGGAATTCTCTATTTTCTGATGGGAGTAGTTTACAAAGGCTTCTAGATGGAGAAATAAAAAGTTATTTGTTTTTTATGTGTGTTCTTCTAATCGGTATCTTCATCAATACGGTCTATTTTTTAAAAATAGTTGATTATTTAGGGAATGTGACTCGTTCGGCAATCGCCTATTTGATGTTTCTTTGGCTTGGTTCTATGTTGCTCTATAGTGCCTTGCCTTACTATATGGTTCCTATGACGAGTTTGATGCAATCTAGCTATGGAGATGTCAGTTTGATGAAACTCTTTACTCCTTACATCCTTTACATCGTCTCTTATATGGTGCTTGAAAAATATGAAGATAATGTTTAAGAATTTTAACAATATTTGGCTAAAGAGAAAGATCGTTTTACTACTTCGTATAGTTCTGATGATGATTTTGACCAACTATCTATTGTCAACAGCGGTTCAAAAGCAGGATGTTTTTCTCTTTTTCAAGAGGGAATTGATTTCAATCTTTTTCTATAATGACTATTCTGAAGTGAATTTAGAAATCCCCAAACTCTTGTTAAACCTTTCTATTTTCATGGTTGGATGGCTCTCTGTCATTTTACTTGAAACTGATTTGGCAGACCATTACCATCACTTGATTCGCTATCAATCAAGCTCCTTTTTCGATTATACAAGGAAACGATTGGTTGTCATTTCTAAATTTTTTACTCAAGATTTATTTGTCTGGTTTCTTGGTTTACTTCCGCTAGGAATTCATTTCAAAACAGTTGCTCTCTTCTTTTTACTTGCTCAGTTAATGATGTTGTATTTGCTACTGTCTTATCTGATAGCACTTATTAGTGCGGGCGCTGGTTTTTCCTTTTTTCTCTATTTTTTAGCATTTGTGGGACAAGAATGGATGATGGATCATATTGTGATAGTATATTTAGGACTCTTAAGTTTATTAGTTATCTTGATTGTTAGTCGGTTAGAAGAGAAATTTAAGAAAGGATAAACGATGAGACTTGAAATTATAAATGGACAGAAAATTTATGGGAAAAGACCTATTTTAAATCAGTTAAATCTGGTCTTTCAATCAGGAAAAATTTATGGCCTTAAAGGTGATAATGGATCTGGCAAGACAGTTCTTTTAAAGATACTTGCTGGTTATATTAAGCTTGACAAAGGAAAAGTTCTTCAAGATGGCAAAGTTTACGGGGTAAAAAATCATTATATTCAGGATGCGGGGATTTTAATTGAAAAGGTAGAGTTTCTATCTCATTTATCCCTGAGAGAAAATTTGGAACTGTTAAGGTATTTTTCATCTAAAGTTACGGAAAAAAGAATTGCCTATTGGATTCAATACTATGATTTACAGGAATTTGAAGACGTTGAATACCGTCATTTATCCTTAGGAACAAAGCAAAAAATGGCTTTGATTCAAGCCTTTATTGCCGAACCATCTATACTCTTTCTTGATGAACCTATGAATGCTTTGGATGAGAAGAGTGTGAGGTTAACCAAACAGGTCATTTTATCTTATCTGAAAAAAGAAAATGGTTTGGTTATCCTGACGTCGCATATATCGGAAGATATTTCAGACCTTTGTACAGATGTATTAGTTGTCGAAAATGGACATATACAGTATTCAAAAGATATACAAGCTTAGGAGGTGGCTTATGGCACATCTAAAATCATTTATTACACGCTATTCTAAGGTCTATATTGGTTTAGTTCTGTTGATCTGGATTGCTTTCTTCTTTCTTCCTTGGGGCAGTCCGATTCTGGGGGGAAAGATTGACCTCTTCAGCATACAGAAAGTCTTGCTAATTTTTGGCATTCTGTCCATTTTGATGGCCTTGCTGTCCAAGAAAGTCAGTCTCTTTGTTTTTGGACTGATCTGCTGTCTTTCTCTTTGGATAAACCTATTTATCCTGTTTGCTCTTTTGCCAATTTTTGGTAATTAAAGTATCATAAAAGTCAGAGAGGTTAGCTTGAAAACTAGCCTCTTTTTCCTTTTCAAAATGGGGATTCTTCCTTGAAAATAATCAGTAATTGTGCTAAAATTAAAAGAACATTCTAAAATATTCGGAATTTAAAGTAAGGAAAAACATGGCTAATATTTTAAAAACAATTATCGAAAATGATAAAGGAGAAATCCGTCGTCTGGAAAAGATGGCTGACAAGGTTTTCAAATACGAAGACCAAATGGCTGCTTTGACTGATGACCAACTAAAAGCAAAAACAGTTGAATTTAAAGAACGTTATCAAAATGGAGAATCGCTGGATTCATTGCTTTATGAAGCATTTGCGGTTGTCCGTGAGGGTGCCAAACGTGTCCTAGGTCTCTTCCCATATAAGGTTCAGGTCATGGGGGGAATCGTTCTTCACCATGGTGACGTGCCAGAGATGCGTACAGGGGAAGGGAAAACCTTGACTGCGACTATGCCGGTATACCTCAATGCCCTTTCAGGCAAAGGGGTTCACGTAGTTACGGTTAACGAATACCTATCAGAACGTGACGCGACTGAGATGGGTGAATTGTACTCATGGCTTGGTTTGTCAGTAGGGATTAACTTGGCTGCCAAATCTCCAATGGAGAAAAAAGAAGCCTATGAGTGTGACATTACCTACTCAACCAACTCAGAAATCGGATTTGACTACCTACGTGACAACATGGTCGTTCGTGCTGAAAACATGGTACAACGTCCGCTTAACTATGCCTTGGTCGATGAGGTTGACTCTATCTTGATTGACGAGGCCCGTACACCTTTGATCGTATCAGGTGCTAATGCAGTTGAAACCAGTCAGCTCTACCATATGGCAGACCACTATGTAAAATCTTTGGACAAAGACGACTACATCATCGATGTGCAGTCTAAGACTATTGGTTTGTCTGATTCAGGGATTGACAAGGCTGAAAGCTACTTCAAGCTTGAAAATCTCTATGACATCGAAAACGTAGCTTTGACTCACTTTATCGATAATGCCCTTCGTGCCAACTACATCATGCTTCTCGATATTGACTATGTGGTGAGCGAAGAGCAAGAAATCTTGATTGTCGACCAATTTACAGGTCGTACCATGGAAGGTCGTCGTTATTCTGATGGCTTGCACCAAGCTATTGAAGCCAAAGAAGGTGTGCCAATCCAGGATGAAACCAAGACATCTGCCTCAATCACGTATCAAAACCTTTTCCGTATGTACAAGAAATTGTCTGGTATGACGGGGACAGGTAAGACTGAGGAAGAAGAATTCCGTGAAATCTACAACATTCGTGTTATTCCAATCCCAACAAACCGTCCTGTTCAACGGATTGACCACTCAGACCTTCTTTATGCAAGTATCGAATCTAAGTTTAAAGCGGTTGTCGAAGACGTTAAGGCTCGTTACCAAAAGGGTCAGCCTGTCTTGGTTGGTACAGTAGCGGTTGAAACTAGTGACTACATTTCTAAGAAATTGGTCGCAGCTGGTGTTCCTCACGAAGTCTTGAATGCTAAAAATCACTATAGAGAAGCCCAAATCATCATGAATGCTGGTCAACGTGGTGCCGTTACCATCGCAACCAACATGGCGGGTCGTGGTACCGACATCAAGCTTGGTGAAGGTGTTCGTGAACTTGGAGGACTTTGTGTGATTGGTACAGAACGTCATGAAAGTCGTCGTATCGATAACCAGCTTCGTGGACGTTCAGGTCGTCAAGGAGATCCAGGTGAGTCACAATTCTACCTCTCTCTTGAAGATGATTTGATGAAACGTTTTGGTTCTGAACGCTTGAAAGGCATATTTGAACGCTTGAATATGTCTGAAGAGGCCATTGAGTCTCGTATGTTGACGCGTCAGGTTGAGGCAGCTCAGAAACGTGTCGAAGGAAATAACTACGATACCCGTAAACAAGTCCTTCAATACGACGATGTCATGCGTGAACAACGTGAGATTATCTATGCTCAACGTTACGATGTCATCACTGCAGACCGTGACTTGGCACCTGAAATTCAGGCTATGCACAAACGCACGATTGAACGTGTCGTCGATGGTCATGCGCGTGCCAAACAAGATGAAAAACTTGAAGCAATTTTGAACTTTGCTAAGTACAACTTGCTTCCAGAAGATTCTATTACGATGGAAGATTTGTCAGGCTTGTCTGATAAGGCCATCAAGGAAGAGCTTTTTCAACGTGCCTTGAAGGTTTATGATAGTCAGGTTTCAAAACTACGCGATGAAGAAGCAGTTAAAGAATTCCAAAAAGTTTTGATTCTACGAGTGGTGGATAACAAGTGGACAGATCATATCGATGCCCTTGATCAATTGCGTAACGCGGTTGGACTTCGTGGTTATGCTCAGAACAACCCTGTTGTTGAGTATCAGGCAGAAGGTTTCCGTATGTTTAATGATATGATTGGTTCGATTGAGTTTGATGTGACACGCTTGATGATGAAAGCACAAATTCATGAACAAGAAAGACCACAGGCAGAACGCCATATCAGTACAACAGCGACTCGCAATATCGCTGCCCACCAAGCAAGTATGCCAGAAGATTTGGATTTGAGCCAGATTGGACGCAATCAACTTTGCCCATGTGGTTCTGGTAAGAAGTTTAAAAATTGTCACGGTAAAAGACAATAAAATGAGATAGTTTAGAGGCGGATATCTTGTGAAAAGTAAATTTTTACTTGGTATCCGTTTGCTTTATAAGGAGATGACTTATGGTATTTACAGCAAAAAGTCCTAAAATAAATATCGAAGAAGTTCGTGCCTTATCAAAATTAGAAGGCCAAGCTTTGGAGAGAAAATCACAGCGCGATCAAGAGCTAGAAGCCATCATGCGTGGAGAAGACCAGCGGATTCTCTTGGTAATCGGTCCGTGCTCATCTGACAACGAAGAAGCTGTCCTTGAATACGCTAAGCGTTTGGCAGTCCTACAAGAAGAAGTGGCAGATCGTATCTTTATGGTTATGCGTGTTTATACTGCCAAACCCCGTACCAACGGAGATGGCTATAAGGGCTTGATTCACCAGCCTAACGCGACAGAAGCGCCTAGTCTTATCAATGGAATCAAAGCCGTTCGCCATCTTCACTATCGTGTCATCACAGAAACAGGGATGACAACTGCTGATGAAATGCTTTATCCTGAAAACCTTCCGCTTGTAGATGATTTGATTTCTTACATGGCAGTTGGTGCCCGTTCAGTTGAAGACCAGCAACACCGCTTTGTGGCAAGTGGGGCAGGATTTTCTACTGGTTTTAAAAATCCAACCTCTGGAAATCTCAATGTCATGTTTAATGGGATTTATGCTGCTCAAAACAAACAAAGTTTCCTTTTCTTAGGAAAAGAAGTAGAAACAACTGGGAACCCGCTTTCACACGCTATTCTTCGTGGTGCTCTTAATGAGTATGGTAACAATATTCCCAACTACTATTATGACAATTTAATTGATACCATTGCCCAGTATGAGAAAATGGGCTTGGAAAATCCTTTTATCATCATTGATACCAATCATGACAATTCTGGTAAGCAGTATATTGAACAGATCCGAATTGTCCGCCAGACCTTGATTAACCGTGCTTGGAATGAAAAAATTAAGCAGTTCGTTCGTGGTTTTATGATTGAGTCTTATCTGGAAGATGGTCGACAAAATGAGCCAGAAGTATTTGGTAAGTCTATCACAGACCCTTGCTTGGGTTGGGATAACACAGAAGCTCTTGTCAGAGAAATTTACAAAACGTTAGGAGAATAAGATGGCATTTATTGAAAAAGGTCAAGAAATCGATATGGAAGTCATTAAGGCTGAAACCCAATTGTCTGCGGAAGCCTTGAGACTCAAGGAAAGCCGTGACAGGGAATTGGCAGACATTATTTCAGGGGAAGATGACCGTCTCCTTTTGGTAATTGGTCCTTGCTCTTCTGATAATGAAGAAGCTGTCTTGGAATATGCCCGCCGCTTGTCAGCCTTGCAAAAGAAGGTAGCGGACAAGATTTTCATGGTTATGCGCGTGTATACTGCTAAGCCGCGTACCAACGGAGACGGCTATAAAGGGTTGGTTCACCAGCCAGACACTTCTAAGGCTCCAAGCCTGATTAACGGTTTGCAGGCTGTGCGCCAGTTGCACTACCGAGTGATTACAGAGACTGGTTTGACGACGGCAGATGAGATGCTTTATCCGTCAAATCTAATTTTGGTGGATGACTTGGTCAGCTACCATGCTGTTGGAGCTCGTTCTGTGGAAGACCAAGAGCACCGCTTTGTGGCTTCTGGGATTGATGCACCAGTAGGGATGAAAAATCCAACCTCAGGAAATTTGGGTGTTATGTTTAACGCCATCTATGCTGCTCAAAATAAGCAAACCTTCCTTTATCATGGGCAGGAAGTTGAGACTTCAGGTAATCCTTTGTCCCATGTCATCCTCCGTGGAGCAGTTAACGAGTATGGCAATTATATGCCGAATTACTACTATGAAAACCTACTCCAAGCCATTGAACGCTATGAAACCATGGGACTTGAAAATCCCTTTATCCTCATTGATACCAACCATGATAACTCAGGCAAGCAGTATATGGAGCAGATTCGAATTGTTCGCCAGACCTTGCAAAATCGTGATTGGAATGAGAAAATTAAAAAGACAGTTCGAGGATTTATGATTGAATCTTACCTAGCAGATGGTCGTCAAAACCAACCAGAGGTCTTTGGCTGCTCTATTACAGATCCTTGCCTAGGTTGGGAAAATACAGAGGCTTTGGTAGAAGAAATCTATGCTACCTTGGCAGAATAAGTGAAAAGGATGGAGTTGGGGAATCTCAACTCCTTTTGATGAGAATGATAGTTGGACACGGAATTGACATCGAAGAATTGGCTTCTATAGAAAGAGCGGCTGCACGACATGAAGGCTTTGCCAAGCGCGTGCTGACAGCCAAGGAAATGGAACGGTTTAACAGTCTTAAAGGGCGCAGGCAAATCGAATATTTGGCTGGTCGCTGGTCGGCTAAAGAAGCCTTTTCCAAGGCCATGGGAACGGGAATTGGCAAGCTCGGTTTTCAGGATTTAGAAGTCTTAAACAATGAACGCGGGGCGCCTTATTTTAGTCAGTCACCATTTTCAGGAAAGATTTGGCTATCTATCAGCCATACCGATCAGTTTGTGACAGCCAGTGTCATTTTGGAGGAAAATCATGAAAGCTAGTCCGCATAGACCAACCAAGGCTCTGATTCATCTGGGAGCTATTCGACACAATATTCAGCAAATGGGGGCTCATATCCCTGAGGGGACACTCAAGTGGGCAGTGGTCAAAGCCAATGCCTATGGGCATGGGGCAGTAGCTGTTGCCAATGCGATTCAAGATGATGTCGATGGCTTCTGCGTTTCCAATATTGATGAAGCTATTGAACTCAGACAAGCTGGACTCAGCAAGAAAATCCTTATTTTAGGAGTTTCTGAGCTAGAAGTTGTTGCTCTAGCTAAAGAATATGACATCACCTTGACAGTGGCTGGATTGGAGTGGATTCAAGCACTCTTAGATAAGGAAGCAGATTTAACTGGCTTGACTGTCCACCTCAAGATTGACTCAGGGATGGGACGGATTGGTTTTAGAGAGGCTAGTGAGGCTGATCAGGCTCAAGACTTGATCAGACAACACGGTGTTCGTGTTGAAGGAATCTTTACCCACTTTGCGACTGCTGATGAGGAATCAGATGACTATTTTAATGCCCAGTTAGAACGGTTTAAAACCATTCTATCAAGTATGAAAGGTCTTCCAGAGCTGGTTCATGCTAGCAATTCTGCAACGACTCTTTGGCATGTAGAGACTATTTTCAATGCGGTTCGTATGGGAGATGCTATGTATGGTCTTAATCCTAGCGGAGAGGTCTTGGATTTACCCTATGACTTGATTCCAGCCTTGACCTTGGAGTCTGCTCTGGTTCATGTCAAGACAGTTTCAGCTGGAGCTTGCATGGGCTACGGGGCGACCTATCAGGCAGATAGCGAGCAGGTCATCGCGACCGTGCCAATCGGCTATGCAGATGGATGGACAAGAGACATGGAAAATTTCTCTGTCTTGGTAGATGGCCAAGCTTGCCCAATTGTCGGCAGGGTTTCGATGGACCAAATCACTATTCGATTGCCTAAGCCTTACCCACTCGGAACCAAGGTAACCTTGATTGGCTCCAATGGGGATAAGGAAATCACTGCAACTCAGGTAGCGTCCTACCGTGGGACTATTAACTATGAGGTGGTTTGTCTTCTCAGCGACCGCATTCCGAGAGAATATGATTAGAAAAGAAAGGAGTGGAGCATGAATCTACATCAACCCTTGCATGTCTTACCTGGTGTGGGACCAAAGTCAGCAGAAAAATACGCCAAACTAGGAATTGAAAATTTGCAAGATCTCTTGCTCTACTTTCCTTTCCGTTATGAAGATTTTAAGACTAAGCAGGTGCTAGATCTGGAAGACGGTGAAAAGGCAGTTCTTTCTGGTCAAGTCGTGACTCCTGCCAGTGTCCAGTATTATGGTTTTAAGCGCAATCGCCTGCGTTTTAGCCTCAAACAGGGAGAAGTCGTTTTTGCGGTGAACTTCTTTAACCAGCCTTATCTAGCTGATAAGATAGAGTTGGGAGCAACTCTTGCTGTCTTTGGAAAATGGGACCGTGCCAAGGCTAGTCTGACTGGGATGAAGGTTCTGGCTCAGGTAGAAGATGACCTCCAGCCTGTCTATCGTCTGGCTCAGGGAATCAGTCAGGCCAGTCTGGTTAAGGTCATCAAGACGGCTTTTGATCAGGGACTGGACCTCTTGATAGAAGAAAATCTGCCCCAGTCTTTACTAGACAAATACAAACTCATGTCCCGTTGTCAGGCAGTCCGAGCTATGCATTTTCCAAAGGATTTGGCAGAATACAAGCAGGCTCTTCGCCGTATCAAATTTGAGGAACTCTTTTATTTTCAAATGCAATTGCAGACGCTCAAGTCTGAAAATAGAGTTCAGGGAAGTGGTCTGGTTCTGAATTGGTCTCAGGAAAAAGTGACAGTAGTTAAAGAAAATCTACCTTTTTCCTTGACCCCAGCTCAAGAAAAGAGTTTACAGGAAATTTTGACAGACATGAAGTCGGATCACCACATGAATCGTCTCTTGCAAGGGGATGTGGGGAGCGGAAAAACGGTGGTCGCTGGCTTGGCTATGTTTGCGGCAGTGACAGCTGGCTACCAATCAGCCCTCATGGTACCAACAGAAATTCTCGCAGAGCAACACTTTGAGAGTCTACAGAGTCTCTTTCCAGACCTAAAACTGGCTCTCTTGACAGGTTCCTTAAAAGCTGCAGAAAAGAGAGAAGTCTTGGAGACCATTGCCAAGGGTGAGGCTGATTTGATTATCGGAACCCACGCTCTGATTCAGGATGGAGTGGATTATGCTCGCCTTGGCTTGATTATCATCGATGAACAGCACCGTTTTGGTGTGGGGCAAAGGCGTATTTTACGGGAAAAAGGCGACAATCCAGATGTCCTCATGATGACGGCGACTCCCATTCCACGGACGCTGGCCATCACAGCCTTCGGAGATATGGATGTTTCCATTATCGACCAGATGCCAGCAGGTCGGAAGCCTATTGTGACACGCTGGATCAAGCATGAGCACTTACCTCAGGTCTTGACTTGGTTAGAGGGGGAAATTCAAAAAGGTTCTCAAGCCTATGTCATCTCTCCCTTGATTGAAGAATCAGAAGCTCTGGATTTGAAAAATGCCATTGCCTTATCAGAGGAGTTGACGGCTCATTTTGCAGGCAAGGCAGAGGTGGCTCTTCTACATGGTAAGATGAAGAGTGACGAAAAAGACCAGATCATGCAGGAGTTCAAAGAGCGAAAAACGGATATTCTAGTTTCGACAACAGTTATCGAGGTTGGGGTCAATGTTCCAAATGCGACCGTCATGATTATCATGGATGCCGATCGTTTCGGTCTCAGCCAGCTTCACCAGCTTAGAGGTCGTGTCGGTCGGGGAGATAAGCAGTCCTATGCTGTTCTCGTTGCCAATCCCAAGACTGATTCTGGGAAAGACCGCATGCGTATCATGACAGAAACGACCAATGGTTTTGTCCTTGCGGAGGAAGATTTGAAAATGCGTGGTTCTGGTGAGATTTTTGGAACCAGACAGTCAGGGCTTCCAGAGTTCCAAGTGGCTGATATTATCGAGGATTTTCCGATTTTAGAAGAAGCTAGAAAAGTTGCTAGTTACATTAGTTCTATTGAAGGCTGGCAAGAGGATCCAGAGTGGCGCATGATTGCCTTTCATCTGGAAAAGAAAGAACATCTGGATTAAGCTTTCTCTAAGGAAAACTTAAGCAAGCTTTCAGGTTTGGCCCTTATACTAGAGTCATCAAAAAGAAACGAGGACTCTCATATGACAGTAACGATTAAAGTAAATTACCCAAGCACTTTTCAAAAGAAAGAAGCAAAAAACTAGTATAAACAGAAGAGAGAGCGAAATGCTCTTTTTTCGTTTCTAAAACTACTTTTAGCCCATCATCCTAAAAGTAAAGAATCTAAATTCACTTTCTATTTACCCTTCTTTCTTGCATTGATTATATAGATATGCTACAGTTGTGGTAACGATTACAAAATAAAAGGAGCATGCTATGAAAAATCCAGCTTTGTTAGAAGAAATGAAGACTTATAAAGGCAGGGACGAGGTTCCAGAAGATTTTGATGCTTTCTGGGATGAGGAAGTGAAAAAAGTTTCCACGCTTCCAGCCTACCACTTGGAGGAAAGAGATTTCCACATTCCTCAAGTCAAGTGCTATGAACTAACCTTTGAAGGAAGCAATGAAGGCAAGGTCTATGCACGCGTCGTTCTTCCAAAGAGTGAGGAGAAGGTTCCGCTAATCTTCCATTTCCATGGTTATATGGGACGTGGTTGGGATTGGGCCGACATGCTGGGCTTCACCGTAGCTGGTTACGGTGTTGTTTCCATGGATGTTCGAGGCCAGTCGGGCTATTCACAAGACGGTTTGCGTTCTCCTCTAGGAAATACGGTTAAGGGACATATTATCCGTGGTGCTGTGGAGGGTCGGGATCACCTCTTTTATAAGGATGTTTATCTGGATATTTACCAGTTGGTTGAAATTATTGCTAATCTGCCTGAGGTAGATGAGAAGCGTCTTTCTAGCTATGGTGCCTCTCAAGGTGGTGCTCTAGCTTTGGTTGCAGCAGCGCTCAATCCTCGAATTCAGAAAACAGTTTCCATCTATCCCTTCTTGTCAGACTTCAGACGGGTGATTGAGATTGGCAATACTAGTGAGGCTTATGATGAACTTTTCCGTTATTTCAAGTTCCACGATCCTTTTCATGAAACAGAGGAGGAAATCATGGCGACCCTTGCCTATATCGATGTCAAAAATCTTGCCCATCGTATCCAAGGTGAGGTTAAGATGATTACGGGCTTGGACGACGATGTTTGCTATCCCATTACCCAGTTTGCGATTTACAATCGTTTGATCTGCGATAAGGCTTATCGCATCATGCCTGAGTATGCCCACGAAGCCATGAATGTTTTTGTCAATGACCAGGTTTATAACTGGCTCTGTGGGAGTGAGATTCCTTTCAAATATCTAAAATAAGGAGTCGACTCTAGGCACAAAATCTTAAAAATCACAAACACGCATAGTATCAGGGGATTAAGAAGACTTGATACTATGCGTTTTATCATGGAAATATTTATAGAATTTTTTGTTGCTAGCTTTGTCAAATTGCTTAAAATAATTTTTTTCAGAAAGCAAAAGCCGATACCTATCGAGTAGGGTAGTTCTTGCTATCGTCAGGCTTGTCTGTAGGTGTTAATACTTTCCAAAAATCTCTTCAAACCACGTCAGCTTCGCCTT
>NZ_VMKU01000058.1:0-18562 GCF_013276315.1 Streptococcus sp. 2741
ACTGTCCCATGCTTGATTTCAGTATGGATAGTTTGAGGAGCTTTTCCAAGTAAAGAGGCGATTTCTCTATTTGATTTCCCTTCCTTTTTTCATCGTTCGATTAAGCGACGGCTATCGATTGTCAAATGTTTGGCTTTTGTAGTATAATGGTTTTGCATCTCTGTGCCTTTCTTGTGTTTGTGATTGAACAACAAGTATAACACAGAGGTGTTTTCTTATGCCTAGAAGAGCTTTCATTTGACAAGAGGAACCCTTGAAGCAGTTTTGTCAGCTAAACCAAGGCTAATCTTAGCCTTGGCTTTCCAGCTTAACAGCTCCAAGCCTCTTATCAAATGAAATCGAGGGCTAACTATCAGCTAGTTAAAACATCTAATTTTTAGGAGGGCTGGGTGGCTAACTTCATTATAGAACTTTCAATATCACATTCGAATCACAATAAATAAAAAAATCTTCCAATTCCCTTGCAAAAATGAAGAAAGTGTGATAACATAGTACGGTATGTGGTGCTAGCACATCCGCTATATTAGATCTAATAGGAGGAAAACACAAATGGCTAAAGTATGTTACTTTACAGGTCGTAAGACTGTATCAGGAAACAACCGTTCACACGCGATGAACCAAACAAAACGTGCCGTAAAACCAAACCTTCAAAAAGTTACTGTTCTTATCGATGGTAAACCTAAAAAAGTTTGGGCTTCAGCTCGCGCTTTGAAATCAGGTAAAGTTGAACGCGTTTAATAATAAAAGCAAGGAGACCTCAGGGTCTTTTTCTTTTGACATAGTGAAAAAATCATTTTAAAAGCAGAGTAAATATCCGCTGATACAGTATTCTGCTTTTACACTTGGGCTGAAATATGATAAAATAGAGTATCAACTAGTTGAGGTAAAAAGGATGACTGTAAAAATTAATACAAAAGATGGTCAAATCGAACTAACAGATGAAGTGATTGCAACCGTCGTAGGTGGAGCAGCAACTGAAATTTTTGGTGTGGTCGGTATGGCTAGTAAAAATGCCCTCAAAGATAATTTCCAAGCCCTTCTAGGTAAGGAAAATTATTCCAAAGGTGTCGTCGTAAAGGCAGCCGAAGATGGAAGCATTGCAGTTGATGTGTATACCGTGTTAAGCTACGGAACAAAGATTAGTGAAGTGTCAAAAAACATTCAAGAGCGTGTTGCCTTTAGCTTGGAAAACCAGCTTGGAATTACTGCTCAGACTGTAAATGTCTACATTCAAAATATCAAAGTTGTAGGAGAATAACCGTGTCAAAAATTACTACTAGCTTATTTCAAGAAATGGTGCAGGCTGCATCAACTCGCTTGAATAAGCAAGCTGAATATGTCAATTCATTAAACGTCTTCCCTGTTCCAGATGGAGATACTGGAACAAACATGGGGATGACCATCGAAAATGGAGCTAAAGAAGTTGCAGACAAGCCAGCTTCTACAGTTGGAGAGGTAGCGAGCATTCTTGCTAAAGGGCTTTTGATGGGTGCGCGTGGGAACTCAGGAGTTATTATGTCTCAGCTTTTCCGTGGATTTTCACAAGCCATCAAGGATAAAGACGAGTTAACAGGTCAAGACTTGGCCCTTGCCTTCCAATCAGGTGTTGAAGTTGCCTATAAGGCAGTGATGAAACCAGTTGAAGGAACGATTTTGACAGTTTCTCGTGGGGCTGCTATCGGTGCTAAGAAAAAAGCTGAGCAAACAGATGATGCTGTTGAAGTCATGCGCGCAGCCTTGGAAGGTGCTAAAACAGCTCTAACTAAAACGCCAGACATGCTTCCAGTATTGAAGGAAGTTGGCGTTGTGGACTCAGGTGGTCAAGGATTGGTCTTTATCTACGAAGGTTTCCTTTCTGCCCTTACTGGTGAATATATTGCATCTGAGGACTTTGTAGCGACTCCTGCCAATATGAGTGAAATGATCAATGCAGAGCACCACAAGTCTGTGGCTGGTCATGTGGCGACTGAGGATATCAACTTTGGTTACTGTACTGAAATCATGGTAGCTCTTAAGCAAGGTCCAACCTATGCCAAAGATTTTGACTACGATGAATTCCGTAACTACTTGAATGAACTTGGAGATTCTCTCCTCGTTGTCAATGATGATGAAATCGTCAAAGTCCATGTCCATACAGAAGATCCAGGACTTGTCATGCAAGAAGGTCTAAAATATGGTAGCTTGGTCAAGGTAAAAGTTGACAATATGCGTAACCAACACGAAGCACAGATTGAGAAAGAAACTGCCCAAGTTAGCAAGCCAGCTGAAGAAAAAGAGTATGCTTTGATTGCTGTGGTGGCTGGTAAAGGTCTAGCAGATATCTTCCGTTCTCAAGGTGTGGATTATGTTATCGAAGGCGGTCAAACCATGAACCCTTCAACAGAAGACTTTATCAAGGCTGTTGAACAGGTCAATGCCCGTAACATCATCTTCCTGCCAAATAACAAGAATATCTTCATGGCAGCTCAATCTGCGGCAGAAGTTTTGGAGCAACCAGCAGTAGTGGTAGAGGCTCGCACTTTTCCTCAAGGTTTGACAAGTCTTCTTGCCTTTGATTCAAGCAAGTCCATTGAAGAAAACCAAGAGCGTATGACAGCTGCTCTTAGTGATGTCGTTAGCGGAAGCGTCACAACAGCCGTGCGTGATACAACGATCGATGGTTTAGAAATCCATGAAAACGATAATCTAGGTATGGTGGATGGGAAAATCCTCGTGTCAAACCCTGACATGCACCAAACCTTGGCAGAAACTTTGAAACATATGTTGGATGAAGACAGTGAAATCGTAACCTTCTATGTCGGTGAAGACGGAAGCGAAGAACTTGCCAATGAAATCGCTCAAGAAATCGCAGAAGAATTTGAGGATCTTGAAGTTGAAATCCACCAAGGTCAACAACCTGTTTACCCCTATCTATTTAGTGTGGAATAAGAGCCGATTAATGAAGGACTGAGAAATCAGTTCTTTTTCTTTTTTAGCAAATGAAAACGGTATCTTTTTAATAAAAACAAAAATAACATTCATAAATAAACGTTAAAATAGAAAATTCAGAAAATTTCTTCTTTTCTCTTGAAAATTTTTAAAAAAATGGTATGATAGTAACAAGTTATTTTTAAGAGGAAAGAAAGGGGAACAATGGAGAAAATCAGTTTAGAATCTCCTAAGACGGGTTCGGACCTAGTTTTGGAAACACTTCGTGATTTAGGAATTGATACCATCTTTGGTTATCCTGGTGGTGCAGTCTTGCCTTTTTATGATGCGATATATAATTTTAAAGGTATTCACCACATTCTAGGACGCCATGAGCAAGGTTGTCTGCATGAAGCTGAAGGTTATGCTAAATCAACTGGAAAGTTGGGTGTTGCCGTCGTTACTAGCGGACCGGGAGCAACAAATGCCATTACAGGGATTGCGGATGCCATGAGCGATAGTGTTCCCCTTTTGGTCTTTACAGGTCAGGTAGGGCGAGCAGGGATTGGGAAGGATGCCTTTCAGGAGGCAGACATCGTGGGAATTACCATGCCAATCACTAAGTACAATTACCAAGTTCGTGAGACAGCTGATATTCCGCGTATCATTACGGAAGCTGTCCATATCGCAACTACAGGTCGACCAGGGCCAGTCGTAATTGACCTACCTAAAGACGTATCTGCTTTAGAAACAGACTTCATCTATTCACCAGAAGTGAACCTACCAAGCTATCAGCCGACTCTTGAGCCAAATGATATGCAAATCAAGAAAATCTTGAAGCAATTGTCCAAGGCTAAAAAGCCAGTCTTGTTAGCTGGTGGTGGAATTAGTTATGCTGAGGCTGCGGCAGAATTAAATGAATTTGCAGAACGCTATCAAATTCCAGTCGTAACAACTCTCTTAGGTCAAGGAACAATTGCAACGACTCACCCACTCTTCCTTGGAATGGGGGGGATGCACGGTTCTTTCGCAGCGAATATTGCCATGACAGAGACGGACTTTATGATTAGTATTGGCTCTCGTTTTGATGACCGTTTGACAGGAAATCCAAAGACTTTTGCTAAGAATTCTAAGGTTGCCCATATTGATATTGACCCAGCCGAGATTGGCAAGATTATCAGTGCAGATATTCCTGTAGTTGGAGATGCTAAGAAAGCCTTGCAAATGTTGCTAGCAGAACCGACAGTTCATAACAATACTGAGAAATGGATTGAGAAAGTTACTAAAGACAAGAACCGTGTTCGTTCTTATGATAAGAAAGAGCGTGTGGTTCAACCGCAAGCAGTTATTGAACGCATTGGTGAATTGACGAATGGAGATGCCATTGTGGTAACAGATGTTGGTCAACACCAAATGTGGACAGCCCAGTATTATCCCTACCAAAATGAACGTCAGTTAGTGACTTCAGGTGGTTTAGGAACCATGGGATTCGGAATTCCAGCAGCAATCGGGGCTAAAATTGCTAACCCAGATAAGGAAGTAGTCTTGTTTGTTGGGGATGGTGGTTTCCAAATGACCAACCAGGAGTTGGCTATTTTGAATATTTACAAAGTGCCAATCAAGGTGGTTATGCTGAACAATCATTCACTTGGAATGGTTCGCCAGTGGCAGGAATCCTTCTATGAAGGAAGAACATCAGAGTCGGTCTTTGATACCCTTCCTGATTTCCAATTGATGGCGCAGGCTTATGGTATTAAAAACTATAAGTTTGACAATCCTGAGACCTTGGCTCAAGACCTTGAAGTCATCACTGAGCATGTTCCTATGCTAATTGAGGTAGATATTTCTCGTAAGGAACAGGTGTTACCAATGGTACCGGCTGGTAAGAGTAATCATGAGATGTTGGGGGTGAAGTTCCATGCGTAGAATGTTAACAGCAAAACTACAAAATCGTTCAGGAGTCCTCAATCGCTTTACAGGTGTCTTATCTCGTCGTCAGGTTAATATTGAAAGCATCTCTGTTGGAGCAACAGAAGATCCGAATGTATCGCGTATCACCATTATTATTGATGTTGCTTC
This sequence comes from Streptococcus sp. 2741, assembly GCF_013276315.1. NCBI lineage: Bacteria > Bacillati > Bacillota > Bacilli > Lactobacillales > Streptococcaceae > Streptococcus > Streptococcus sp. 2741. The sequence continues at coordinate 4,987 of NZ_VMKU01000058.1, forward strand.
TCATGATGAAGTGGAGCAAATTATCAAGCAACTCAATCGTCAGATTGATGTGATTCGCATTCGTGATATTACAGACAAGCCTCATTTGGAGCGCGAGGTGATTTTGGTTAAGATGTCAGCGCCAGCTGAGAAGCGAGCTGAGATTCTAGCGATTATTCAACCTTTCCGTGCAACAGTGGTAGACGTAGCGCCAAGCTCGATTACCATTCAGATGACAGGAAATGCTGAAAAGAGTGAAGCTCTATTACGAGTCATTCGACCATACGGTATTCGCAATATTGCTCGAACGGGTGCAACTGGATTTACCCGTGACTAAAAATCCAACTTAAATTTGTTAAACCAGCCTAAAAGGCAATAAATGATAGAAAAGAGAGAAAAACTATGGCAGTTCAAATGGAATACGAAAAAGATGTTAAAGTAGCAGCACTTGACGGTAAAAAAATCGCCGTTATCGGTTATGGTTCACAAGGACATGCGCATGCTCAAAACTTGCGTGACTCAGGTCGCGATGTCATCATCGGTGTACGTCCAGGTAAATCTTTTGACAAAGCAAAAGAAGATGGATTTGACACTTACACAGTAGCAGAAGCAACTAAATTGGCTGATGTTATCATGATTTTGGCACCAGACGAAATCCAACAAGAATTGTACGAAGCGGAAATCGCTCCAAACTTGGAAGCTGGGAATGCAGTTGGATTTGCTCATGGTTTCAACATTCACTTCGAATTTATCAAAGTTCCTGCGGATGTAGATGTCTTTATGTGTGCTCCTAAAGGACCAGGGCACTTGGTACGCCGTACTTACGAAGAAGGATTTGGTGTACCAGCTCTTTACGCAGTATACCAAGATGCAACAGGAAATGCGAAAAACATTGCTATGGACTGGTGTAAAGGTGTTGGAGCAGCTCGTGTAGGTCTTCTTGAAACAACATACAAAGAAGAAACTGAAGAAGATTTGTTTGGTGAACAAGCTGTACTTTGTGGTGGTTTGACTGCCCTTATCGAAGCAGGTTTCGAAGTCTTGACAGAAGCAGGTTACGCTCCAGAATTGGCTTACTTTGAAGTTCTTCACGAAATGAAATTGATCGTTGACTTGATCTATGAAGGTGGATTCAAGAAAATGCGTCAATCTATTTCAAACACTGCTGAATACGGTGACTATGTATCAGGTCCACGTGTGATTACTGAGCAAGTTAAAGAAAATATGAAAGCTGTCTTGGCAGACATCCAAAATGGTAAATTTGCAAATGACTTTGTAAATGACTATAAAGCTGGACGTCCAAAATTGACTGCTTACCGTGAACAAGCAGCTAACCTTGAAATTGAAAAAGTTGGTGCAGAATTGCGTAAAGCAATGCCTTTCGTTGGTAAAAACGACGATGATGCATTCAAAATCTATAACTAATTAGAAAGCAAAGAATTTTGCTTAAAATAGTAGCTTCAGCTATTCGTGGGATATTAGATATACTTATTTAGGGGTTGAAATCATATGAATATTACCAATTTGTTTTCTATCAAGACAGGATGTGATGAGACTGATAGGCAACTGCAAAAATTATTTTTTCAGTTGGATTTACAATTGGGAGAATTGACAGATCAACTAAGAAAATTAGATTCTAATTTTGTTCCTCGTAGTCAATTTGTAGACACGCTGGATTTGAATGATGTAGAATATAAAGAAGTTTTAAACTATTTTATCTTCCATCGTAATGATAGTGAAGAAAGTTTGGCAGAATGGTTATATGATTGGATTTCCACAAATCGTTATGAACTTCCTAAAGAGTTTTCAATTCGTATGGCTCATAAATATCATGAAAGTGTTGCTGAAGTTTTTGGAGATGAATAACTAAAAAAACAGTCATTAGTGACTGTTTTTTATAGAAAAAGAGGTTTTATATGTTAAGTTCAAAAGATATTATCAAGGCTCATAAGGTCTTGAATGGTGTGGTTGTGAATACCCCACTGGATTACGACCATTATTTATCGGAGAAGTATGGTGCTAAGATTTATTTGAAAAAAGAAAATGCCCAGCGTGTTCGTTCCTTTAAAATTCGTGGTGCCTATTATGCTATTTCTCAGCTCAGCAAGGAAGAACGTGAGCGTGGGGTAGTCTGTGCTTCTGCGGGAAATCATGCGCAGGGAGTTGCCTATACTTGTAATGAGATGAAAATTCCTGCTACTATTTTTATGCCCATTACCACTCCGCAACAAAAGATTGGTCAGGTTCGCTTTTTTGGTGGGGATTTTGTAACCATTAAACTAGTTGGAGATACCTTTGATGCCTCAGCCAAAGCAGCTCAAGAATTTACAGTCTCTGAAAATCGTACCTTTATTGCTCCCTTTGATGATACTCATGTCCAAGCGGGTCAAGGAACAGTTGCTTATGAGATTTTAGAAGAAGCTCGAAAAGAATCGATTGACTTTGATGCTGTCTTGGTCCCTGTTGGTGGTGGCGGTCTCATTGCCGGGGTTTCTACCTATATCAAGGAAACAAGTCCAGAAATTGAAGTCATTGGGGTAGAGGCTAATGGAGCGCGTTCCATGAAAGCTGCTTTTGAAGCTGGTGGACCTGTTAAACTCAAAGAAATTGACAAATTTGCGGATGGGATTGCTGTGCAAAAGGTAGGACAGTTGACCTATGAAGCAACGCGTCAACATGTTCAAACTTTGGTAGGTGTCGATGAGGGATTGATTTCTGAAACTTTGATTGACCTCTACTCTAAGCAAGGGATTGTTGCAGAACCTGCTGGAGCAGCTAGTATCGCCTCTTTAGAGGTTTTAGCTGAATATATCAAGGGGAAAACCATTTGTTGTATCATTTCTGGAGGGAATAATGATATCAACCGTATGCCAGAAATGGAAGAGCGTGCCTTGATTTATGATGGGATCAAACATTACTTTGTGGTCAATTTCCCACAGCGTCCAGGAGCTTTGCGTGAGTTTGTAAATGATATCTTGGGGCCAAATGATGATATCACCCGTTTTGAGTATATCAAGCGAGCTAGTAAGGGAACAGGTCCAGTATTGATTGGGATCGCTTTGGCAGATAAGCATGATTATGCAGGCTTAATTCGTCGAATGGAAGGTTTTGATCCAGCTTATATTAACTTAAATGGGAATGAAACGCTCTATAATATGCTTGTCTGAGGACTAATAAAAAAATATCATATTATTTGCACAACTAATGTATAGGTGTTATAATGATAGTGAAGAAAGGGGGCGATTCCTATGGTTTTAGGAAGCTTATCGTGCTATTTCTACTACAACTCACTATAACACCTATTATTTTCGATTCTGTTTATATTAAGGCGGCAGAATTACTTACTATATATAAGGAAATTTTTTGAAATCCCCAATTGTATATATCCCTAATTTGAGATTTCTCTAAATATAATAGGAATCAAAAAAAATAATCAATGTTTGTGAGATGACTGCTAGGTGAGTTGGTCGAAAAAACTCGTGAGATAGACAATAGTGCTAGACATGCAATAGCTAGTGATACTGATTTTAAATGACTAGCTGGAAAGTGGGTATGTAATCAGAAGATGCAAGATTGTACAAAGTAAGTAGTACCGGTTGTGAAATGGATAAGATATAGATAAGGACAGGAAAGGAACCAAAGAAGGAGAAAGAAAACGGAATGATTTAGAGATAGTGAGGAGTGAAAGACTATCTTTAGTGGGCTTGTTGATTTAAAAGGAATAGATAGAATGAAATAGTAAATCCTGTCTATCCTATTAAGAAACTGGTATTCAGCATACGTGAATATTTTTACAAATTTAAAGTTTAATAATGCAATTGTTTTTTAGGAGCATACTGATGGGTTATAGTAAGCGGAAAACTATATATTATCGGCTTTAAAAAGGAAGTAAGAAGATTCTGGGTCATTTATTTTATTGAATATATGTTTTTTTATTGACAAAAGTAGTAAAAACGTATACAATTAAGTATTGTAAAGAAGAAAATAGGAGAAAAACATGGCTAAGTCAAACTTTGAAAAAGTAGAATCAGTTGTTGGCTGGGTTCGTGATAAGAAAATCACAGGCTACCGTATCTCTAAGGAAACGAATGCGCGTGAAATGTCTATCATTGCTCTGGCGCAGGGTCGTGCAAAAGTAAAAAATATTTCATTTGAAACAGCCCTAGGCCTAATTGATTTCTATGAAAAAAATCATGAAAAATTTGAAGATTAATCTTTGGATAACGGCGGATTCTTGACCCTCAAGTAGTAGAGATAGAGAATCTGCCTTTTCATTTTGAGGACAGCAAAAAGACTGCACGGTTGAGGCAGCCTTTTCTTTTTATTTGAGATAGCGTTGAAGGAATTCTTTTGTACGGTCTTCTTTAGGATTGGTGAAGAGATCTTCTGGTTTGCCTTCTTCAGCAATCACACCCTTATCCATAAAGATAACACGGTGAGAGACATCACGGGCGAATTCCATTTCGTGGGTTACGACAATCATGGTCAAGCCTTCCTGAGCCAGATCTTGCATGATTTTGAGGACTTCTCCAACCATTTCTGGATCGAGAGCTGATGTTGGTTCATCAAAGAGAATAGCGTCCGGATTCATGGAGAGGGCACGAGCGATGGCCACACGTTGTTTTTGACCCCCTGAGAGTTGTCTTGGCTTCGCTTGCCAGTAGCGTTCTCCCATGCCGACTTTTTCTAGGTTTTCTTTGGCAGTCTTTTCAGCTTCTGTGCGTTCGCGTTTAAGGACAGTTGTCTGAGCGACAATTGTGTTTTCAAGCACGTTGAGATTTTCAAAGAGGTTAAAGGATTGGAACACCATCCCCAACTTTTCACGGTATTGCGTGAGGTCATAGCCTTTTTCGAGGACATTTTGTCCATGATAAAGGATTTGTCCATCAGTTGGTGTTTCAAGTAGGTTGATGGAGCGTAGGAAGGTCGATTTCCCGCTTCCAGAGCTTCCGATGATAGAGATGACCTCTCCCTTGTGGACAGTCAGAGAAATGTCTTTTAGCACTTCGTTTTGTCCATAGGATTTTTTGAGGTGTTTAATTTCAAGGATTGCTTGTGTCATTATTTCAAATCCTCCGTTTGCATTTGGTTAGCACCTGTAGTATAGGTATCCATGTCCATTCGGCGTTCGATGAAGCGTAGGATACGTGTTACGGTGAAGGTGAGGACAAAGTAAATCACGGCGATGATTGTAAATGTCTGGAAGTATTGATAGGTTTGAGTTGCCACGGTATTTCCTGAGAAATAAAGTTCGACAACAGAGATAACGTTCAATACAGATGTATCTTTGATATTGATGACAAATTCATTACCAGTTGCTGGTAGGATATTGCGGACAACCTGAGGTAGGACAATCTTACGCATGGTTTGGTTATGAGTCATACCGAGTGCAGTTGCGGCTTCAAATTGTCCCTTGTCAACTGCCAGGATACCACCACGGACGATTTCAGTCATGTAGGCACCGGTATTGATTGAAACGATGAAGATAGCAGCTAGTGTACGGTCAAGGTTGATACCGAAAGCTTGGGCAGTTCCATAGTAGATAACCATCGATTGAACGATCATTGGCGTACCACGGAAAATTTCAATGTAGACATTGAGGATCCAGCCAACTAATTTTTGTAGGCTATAAATGGCTTTATTTTCAGATAGAGGAGCAGTACGGAAAACACCAATGGCAAGACCGATAATGAGACCTGTGATGGTTCCGACGATAGAGATTAAAAGAGTGATACCAGCACCACGCAAGAGTTGTTGCCAGTTTTCAGAAAGAATTTTAGCAACTTGGCTAAAGAAACTACTGCTAGTCTCTTCAGTTGTTGTAGCTTCGGCAGGTTGTTCCTTGATCATACGATCCATCAAGGCAACTTGGTCGTCTTTTGAAATGGTTTCAATGCTGGCATTGATTTGGCTAATACGATTGTCATCTTTACGAAGTCCAATGGCGATAGCTGTATCTTCTTCCCCAGTTTTGAAACCTGGTTCTACTTGGACCATCTTGAACTTAGAGTTTGCAGCTTCGGCAGTCAGAGCTTCTGGGCGTTCAGAAACATAGGCATCGATGACACCAGCCTCAAGAGCTTGGCGCATTTGAGCGAAGTCTCCCATGGCTGTTTCTTTTTTAGCACCTGGGATTTGTGAAATCAAGTCATAAAGGTAAACACCTTGTTGAGAAGTGATTTTCGCACCATTAAAGTCATTCAAAGATTTAGCATTTGCGTAGGCAGAATCTTTTTTGATAAGCAAAACTGGTTCGCTAGTGTAGTAACTGCTTGAAAAGGCAATTTCTTGTTTACGCTCGGCAGTAGGACTCATACCTGCGATAATCATGTCAATCTTACCAGAAGTAAGGGCAGGGACTAGACCTTCCCACTTGGTTTTAACAACCAAAGGTTCTTTACCTAAGTCCTTAGCGATTTTCTTGGCGATTTGAACATCGTATCCGTTGGCATACTGGTTGGTTCCATCGATTTTGACAGCTCCATTGCTATCATCATCCTGGGTCCAGTTAAAGGGGGCATATGCTGCTTCCATCCCGATGCGTAAATATTCATCGGCTTGAGCAACATTGACAAGTCCTAGCATCAGCAAGAGACTTGTGAAAATAGATAAGTATATTTTTCTCATGATTTCTCCTATTCTAATCTATTAAAAAATAACTGTCTCCTATTTTATCGAAAAATGCGTAATTTTTCAACATAAGTAAGCCTTTACTTACGAAAAAATGCTATAATGATAAGAAAGATAAAAAGGGGGCTTAGTTGATGAAAAAAACTTTTTTCTTACTGGTCTTAGGCTTGTTTTGCCTTCTGCCACTTTCTGTTTTCGCCATTGATTTTAAGATAAACTCTTATCAAGGGGATTTGTATATTCATGCAGATAATACGGCAGAGTTTAGACAGAAGATAGTTTATCAGTTTGAGGAGGACTTTAAGGGCCAAATCGTGGGACTTGGACGTGCTGGCAAGATGCCTAGTGGATTTGACATTGATCCTCACCCAAAGGTTCAGGCTACGAAAAACGGTGCAGAACTGACAGATGTGACTAGTGAAGTGATAGAAGGAGCAGATGGTTATACTGTCAAAGTTTACAATCCAGGTCAGGAAGGTGACACAGTTGAAGTTGACCTTGTCTGGAATTTAAAGAACTTGCTTTTCCTTTATGATGATATCGCTGAATTAAATTGGCAACCTTTAACAGATAGTTCAGGGGCTATTGGAAAGTTTGAATTTCATGTAAGGGGAGATAAGGGGTCTGAAAAACTCTTTTTCCATACAGGGAAACTTTTTAGAGAGGGAATGGTTGAAAAGAGTAACCTTGATTATACTATTCGTTTAGACGATCTTCCACCTAAGCGTGGAGTTGAATTGCATGCCTACTGGCCTCGGACCGATTTTGCTAATGCTAGGGATCAGGGTTTGAAAGGAAATCATTTAGAAGAATTTAATAAGGTAGAAGACTCGATTGTTAAAGAAAAAGAGCAAAGTAAACAACTCCTTACTTGGGTCTTCCCTTCGATACTTTCTATCTCCTTGTTATTGAGTGTCTGCTTCTATTTTATCTATAGAAGAAAGACCACTCCTTCGGTCAAATATGCCAAAAATCATCGTCTCTATGAACCACCAATGGAATTAGAGCCTATGGTTTTATCAGAGGCTGTCTACTCGACCTCCTTGGAGGAAGTGAGTCCCTTGGTCAAGGGGGCTGGCAAATTCACCTTTGACCAACTTATTCAAGCTACCTTGCTAGATGTGATAGACCGTGGAAATGTCTCTATCATTTCAGAAGGAGATGCAGTTGGCTTGAGGATAGTAAAAGAAGATGGTTTGTCAAGCTTTGAGAAAGACTGTCTAAATCTGGCTTTTTCAGGCAAAAAAGAAGAAACTCTTTCCAATTTGTTTGCGGATTACAAGGTATCTGATAGTCTTTATCGTAGATCAAAAGTCTCTGATGAAAAACGGATTCAAGCAAAGGGGCGTCAACTCAAATCTTCTTTTGAAGAAGTATTGAACCAGATGCAAGAAGGAGTGAGAAATCGAGTTACCTTCTGGGGGCTTCCAGATTACTATCGTCCTTTAACTGGTGGGGAAAAGGCTTTGCAAGTGGGTATGGGGGTCTTGACTATCCTGCCCCTATTTATCGGATTTGGTTTGTTCTTGTACAGTTTGGATGTTTATGGCTATCTTTACTTCCTCTTGCCAATACTTGGTTTTCTAGGTTTGGTTTTGGCTGTTTTCTATTATTGGAAACTTCGACTAGATAACCGTGATGGTGTCCTAAATGAGGCAGGAGCAGAGGTCTACTATCTCTGGACCAGTTTTGAAAATATGTTGCGTGAGATTGCACGATTGGATCAGGCAGAGTTGGAAAGTATTGTAGTCTGGAATCGCCTCTTGGTCTATGCGACCTTATTTGGCTATGCGGACAAGGTTAGTCATTTGATGAAGGTTCATCAGATTCAAGTTGAAAATCCAGATATCAATCTATATGTAGCTTATGGTTGGCATAGTATGTTTTATCATTCAAGCGCGCAAATGAGCCAATATGCCAGTGTCGCAAATACAGCAAGTACCTACTCTGTATCTTCTGGAAGTGGAAGTTCTGGCGGTGGCTTCTCTGGCGGTGGAGGCGGTGGCAGTATCGGCGCCTTTTAAAGAGAGCTATCACTGGCTGAAAAAATATGCTATAATGGAAGATAGAAAAAGGAGTAGTCTATGTATCTTATTGAAATTTTAAAATCTATCTTCTTCGGGATTGTTGAAGGAATTACGGAATGGTTGCCGATTTCCAGTACAGGTCACTTGATTTTAGCAGAGGAATTTATCCAATACCAAAATCAAAGTGAAGCCTTTATGTCCATGTTTAATGTTGTGATTCAACTTGGTGCTATTTTAGCGGTTATGGTGATTTACTTTAACAAGCTCAATCCTTTCAAACCGACTAAGGACAAACAGGAAGTTCGTAAGACTTGGAGACTATGGTTGAAGGTCTTGATTGCGACCTTGCCTTTGCTTGGCGTCTTTAAATTTGATGATTGGTTTGACACCCACTTCCATAACATGGTTTCAGTTGCCCTCATGTTGATTATCTACGGGATTGCCTTTATCTATTTGGAAAAGCGCAATAAAGCGCGTGCTATCGAGCCAAGTGTAACAGAGTTGGACAAGCTTCCTTATACGACAGCCTTTTATATCGGTCTCTTCCAAGTTCTTGCCCTTTTACCAGGGACAAGCCGTTCTGGAGCTACAATCGTCGGTGGTTTGTTAAATGGAACCAGTCGTTCAGTTGTGACAGAATTTACCTTCTATCTAGGGATTCCTGTTATGTTTGGAGCTAGTGCCTTAAAGATTTTCAAATTTTTGAAAGCAGGACAGCTCTTGAGCTTTGGACAATTGTTCTTGCTCTTGGTTGCGATGGGAGTAGCTTTTGCGGTCAGCATGGTGGCTATTCGTTTCTTGACAAGTTATGTGAAAAAACACGACTTTACCCTTTTCGGTAAATACCGTATCGTGCTTGGTAGTGTCTTGCTACTTTATAGCTTTGTCCGTTTATTTGTATAAGAAAAACCTTGAAGGGGCAACTCTTCAAGGTTTTAAAATCCAGTCAGGGTAATCCCCAACAGGCGGACCCCTCTTTCTTTCTCGCTTAACTCTTCATAGAGTTGCAGGGCTATTTGGCTTATCTGACTAGCGTCCTGTGTTTTTTGAGCCAGACTTTTTCGTTTAGTGAGAGTTGAAAAGTCCTCGTAGCGGATTTTCAAAATGACAATTTTTCCAGCTTTTTCTTGCTGATTGAGATTGAGAGCGACTCTTTTTGATAGGAGAGTCAGCTCTTTTTTGATGTCTTCCTCGGCACGGAGAATCTTCCCATAGGTTTTCTCCTTACCGATTGATTTACGGATGCGATTTGATTTAACTGGGGAATTGTGAATACCACGAGCCTTTCGATAAAGGTCATAGCCCAGTCTGCCAAAGCGGTCTATTAGGGTCACTTCAGGAACTTCAAGTAGATCAGCGCCAGTAAAAATCTCCATTTGATGAAGACGTTCGACTGTCTTCTTTCCTACTCCATGAAATTTGGAAATATCCATTTGTTTGAGAAAATCCTCAGCCTGGTCAGGTAGAATCACTGTCAAACCATGTGGTTTTTGATAATCGCTAGCCATCTTGGCTAAGAATTTGTTGTAGGAAACACCTGCGGAAGCAGTTAGATGGAGTTCTTGCCAGATATCTTTTTGAATGAGGCGAGCAATTTTGACAGCTGACTTGATACCGAGTTTATTTTCTGTTACATCCAAATAGGCTTCGTCAATACTCATAGGTTCAATCAAATCTGTATAGCGCTTAAAGATAGCTCGAATCTGGAGTCCCACAGATTTGTATTTCTCATAATTTCCTGAGATAAAGATGGCCTGGGGACAACGCTCATAGGCTTCCTTAGAGCTCATGGCTGAATGGATACCAAAAGCTCGTGCCTCATAGCTACAGGTAGAAACGACTCCCCGCCCACCTGTTTGCCGAGGGTCACTGCCGATAATGACAGGTTTTCCTCTGAGTTTAGGATTATCTCTGATTTCCACCGCAGCAAAAAAGGCATCCATGTCAATATGGATGATTTTTCTTGACAAATCATTTAACAAAGGAAAAATCAACATGCCTAGCCCCCTTTTTACCGCTTATTTTCTTTTATTATACCCTTTTTTCTGAAAAAAAGAAAAAAGGACTTTATTTTTTCAAAAATATAATACAGTTTGAAATAAAATATAGACTGTTTTAGAAAAGAAAGTGTAAAAATAGGGATTTTCCACTTGTTGAAATCGGTTACTGTATGGTATACTTGTCTCATGAATGTAACAGATGGTTGTTACTAGAAAGAAAAAAGAGGACATTAACATGGTTGTTAAAACAGTTGTTGAAGCACAAGATATTTTTGACAAAGCTTGGGAAGGCTTCAAAGGCGTAGATTGGAAAGAAAAAGCAAGTGTATCACGCTTCGTACAAGCTAACTACACACCTTACGATGGAGACGAAAGCTTCCTTGCAGGACCAACAGAACGTTCACTTCACATCAAAAAAATTGTAGAAGAAACGAAGGCTCACTACGAAGAAACTCGTTTCCCAATGGACACTCGTCCAACATCTATCGCTGATATCCCAGCAGGATTTATCGATAAAGAAAATGAAGTTATCTTCGGTATCCAAAACGATGAACTCTTCAAATTGAACTTCATGCCAAAAGGTGGTATCCGTATGGCTGAAACAACTTTGAAAGAAAATGGATACGAACCAGATCCAGCTGTTCACGAAATCTTTACTAAATACGTAACAACAGTTAACGACGGTATCTTCCGTGCCTACACTTCAAACATTCGTCGCGCACGTCACGCACACACTGTAACTGGTCTTCCAGATGCATACTCACGCGGACGTATCATCGGTGTTTACGCACGTCTTGCTCTTTACGGTGCAGACTACTTGATGCAAGAAAAAGTAAACGACTGGAATGCAATCGAAGAAATTGATGAAGAAACAATCCGTCTTCGTGAAGAAATCAACCTTCAATACCAAGCATTGCAACAAGTTGTTCGCTTGGGTGACCTTTACGGAGTTGATGTTCGCAAACCAGCGATGAACGTTAAAGAAGCGATCCAATGGGTTAACATCGCCTTCATGTCTGTCTGCCGTGTTATCAACGGTGCTGCTACATCTCTAGGACGTGTACCAATCGTTTTGGACATCTTTGCAGAACGTGACCTTGCTCGTGGTACATTTACTGAATCAGAAATCCAAGAATTCGTTGATGATTTCGTTATGAAACTTCGTACAGTTAAATTTGCTCGGACAAAAGCTTACGACCAATTGTACTCAGGTGACCCAACTTTCATCACAACTTCTATGGCTGGTATGGGTAACGACGGTCGTCACCGTGTTACTAAGATGGACTACCGTTTCTTGAACACTCTTGACAACATCGGTAACTCTCCAGAACCAAACTTGACAGTTCTTTGGACTGATAAATTGCCATACAACTTCCGCCGCTACTGTATGCACATGAGCCACAAACACTCTTCTATCCAATACGAAGGTGTAACAACAATGGCTAAAGACGGATATGGTGAAATGAGTTGTATCTCATGCTGTGTGTCTCCACTTGACCCAGAAAATGAAGAACAACGCCACAACATCCAGTACTTCGGTGCGCGTGTAAACGTATTGAAAGCCCTTCTTACTGGTTTGAACGGTGGTTACGACGATGTTCACAAAGACTACAAAGTATTTGACATCGAACCAATCCGTGACGAAGTTCTTGAATTTGAATCAGTTAAAGCTAACTTTGAAAAATCTCTTGACTGGTTGACTGACACTTACGTAGATGCCTTGAACATCATTCACTACATGACTGATAAATACAACTACGAAGCTGTTCAAATGGCCTTCTTGCCAACTAAACAACGTGCCAACATGGGATTCGGTATCTGTGGATTTGCCAACACTGTTGACACATTGTCAGCTATTAAGTACGCTACAGTTAAACCAATCCGTGACGAAAATGGCTATATCTACGATTACGAAACAATCGGTGAATACCCACGTTGGGGTGAAGATGACCCACGTTCAAACGAATTGGCAGAATGGTTGATCGAAGCTTACACTACTCGTCTACGTAGCCACAAACTTTACAAAGACGCAGAAGCTACTGTATCACTTTTGACAATCACATCTAACGTTGCTTACTCTAAACAAACTGGTAACTCACCAGTCCACAAAGGTGTATACCTCAACGAAGATGGTTCTGTGAACTTGTCTAAACTTGAATTCTTCTCACCAGGTGCTAACCCATCTAACAAAGCTAAAGGTGGATGGTTGCAAAACTTGAATTCACTTTCTAGCCTTGACTTTAGTTATGCAGCTGATGGTATCTCATTGACTACACAAGTATCACCTCGCGCTCTTGGTAAGACTCGTGACGAACAAGTTGATAACTTGGTAACAATCCTTGATGGTTACTTCGAAAACGGTGGACAACACGTTAACTTGAACGTTATGGACCTGAACGATGTTTACGAAAAGATTATGTCAGGTGAAGACGTTATCGTACGTATCTCTGGATACTGTGTAAACACTAAATACCTCACTCCAGAACAAAAAACTGAATTGACACAACGTGTCTTCCACGAAGTTCTTTCAATGGATGATGCCTTGGATGCATTGAGCTAATCAAGTTCTTGAATAATGAAAAGGAACCCTCGGTCAGTCGACTGAGGGTTTTGTGCTTGGGGATAGTGTGAGCAATTCCTTCGGCGCAATATGCAATGTTTTTGGAAAGGAATAGTGGACCGAATCTGAAATAGCCCGCTGAAACGTTTCAAACAGTGCTAGAAATTGACTGGAATTCAAAGATACTTGTTGAGTTGGGGGGATTTGAAAATAATCCTCAATGAAAATCAAAGAGCAAACTAGGAAGCTATCCTCAGGTTGCTCAAAACACTGTTTTGAGGTTGCAGATAGATCTGACGCAGTTTGAAGAGATTTTCATTGAGGATAAGTCAGGTACTGAAATGTCTGATCGGGATTTAAAGATATAATCCCGACTTTAT
>NZ_VMKU01000059.1:0-30745 GCF_013276315.1 Streptococcus sp. 2741
AAGTGATAAAGTCGGGAGTATATCATATTTGCTTGGTTTTTTAAAACTTGAACCTGATCCTACTCATCACACTATACAAAAAGAGGCCGATAGGAACGATTTTCAGCCTCTTTGATTTTTTATAAATGAATGGAGTTCGTAAATTTGTCCACACTTACAACTCTGTTCGATTTTCAATAGCCCGTAAGAGGGTCACTTCGTCCGCGTACTCGATATCTGCTCCCACAGCAAGGCCTCGTGCCAGGCGCGTAACCTTGATCCCAGCTGGCTTGAGCAAACGTGAAAGATACATGGAAGTTGCTTCCCCATCTGCTGTAGCATTTGTGGCTACAATCACTTCTGAAACCTCACTATCCATCAGACGAGTCATGAGACTCTTGAGATTGATATCGTCTGGACTGATACCATTCATAGGGGAAATGAGGCCATGCAGGACATGATAGAGTCCATGGTATTCTTGGATATTTTCCATGGCTGCCACATCCCGACTATCCTCTAGCACCAAAATCGTTGTCTGGTCACGAGTCGGATCGGTACAGATAGAACAAGGATCGTCGTCTGTCAAACGTCCACAAATAGAACAGTAGGTCAATTCTCTCTTAGCAGAAAGGAGATTTTTTGCAAATTCATTGACATCGTCATCAGACATCCCAATCGTATAAAAGGCCAGACGCGTAGCCGTCTTAATCCCGATACCTGGTAACTTAGAATAACTGTCAATCAGCTTGGCAATAGGTGTTGGATAAAGCATAATTTCCTTTCTAGTTCATTGGATGGTATTTTTGATACAGATTGATAATATCACGCGCAATGGAAGGTCCTACACCATTTGTTAGATTGGTATTATGAGGAAAGACCACTGCCACAGCGATTTGGGGATTATCAGATGGGGCATAAGCCACCGCATTAGTATTGGTTGCTTGCTGGCCATCTGCCACATAGCTTTCGGCTGTACCCGTTTTTCCGCTAATGGATACCAAGGCACCATTTGAAAAGGCACGTCCAGTTGTCAATCCACTAGTCCCATGAGCAACCTGATAAAAACCTTGGTGCAAGATACTCATATCGGAGTCGGATATATTGACCTTATTCATCTCTGTCGGTTGCAGTTGCTGAATCAAGTCGCCTAAGCCTCCCTTATCATTATTACCATAAATGCCTTCAACAATACGAGGAGCCACACGAACACCATCATTTGCAATAGTTGCTACATACTGAGCCAACTGCATGGGCGTATAGTTATCAAACTGCCCAAAGGCATTAGTAATGTAATTAGCAAAGCTATACTCTTTGGGAACAAATCCAGTAGATTCATCTGGTAGGTCAATTCCGGTCGCAGCCCCCAAGCCATATTCGCCAAAGGTCGCACGAAGTTTTCCCATAGCTGTTTCCAAATTGCTGGTTCCAACAAACATATTTGGTTGATAGGTCTGGCCCATGATTCCAAGAGCGGTTTGAACCATGTAAGCATTGGATGAATACTCCAAGGCTTCCACAGCTGTAATAGGAAAAGATCCATATGCCAATTTATACCAAGAATAAATTGGAGCTGAACCTTGGAAAACAATAGGCTGATCTGTTAAGGTTTGGTTTCCTGATAAAACACCATTTTCCCAACCTGAGCTGATGGTCGCAGCCTTGACAACCGAACCTGGGACAAAGACATTGGTTACCGTTCCCAAGGAATCAGGAGTCAACTCTCCCGTTTTCAGGTCATGTTTGATCCCTGACATGGATAAAACAGCACCTGTTTTTGGGTTAAGGGCGACTGCATAGACACCTTCAGAATATTTAGCTCCACCATTTCCTAGCTCGGAATTGAAATAACTTTTCAGCAAAGCATCCACGCTATCTTGGAAGGCCAAATCAATGGTCAGCTTGATATTGTTTCCCTTACTACCTTCCTCAATTGTATCCACGCTTTCCATATTGCCATATTTATCCAGATGGATTTCTTTTACCGAGCGTTTCCCTTGTAAGGTCTCTTCATATTGCTTTTCCAAATACGAAGTTCCAACACGGTCATTTAGAGAATAGCCTTTTTTAAGATAGGCTTCTGCTTCTTCCGCTGGGAGACCGGCTTTTTCACTGGATACACTCCCTACTATAGAAGAAAGGGAAGTTTCCAAAATCTTTCGATCCCAAGAAGTAGAAATACTAATGCCAGGCATCTCCTTTGAAATAGAGGCAATGACAGCCACCTGAGAATCATTTAGAGGATCTGTCGCAATGGTTCCTGTCGCAAAGTTTCCAACAGCATTTAACTGACTAAAAAGATAGATTTCTTTCTTTTCATCCTCTGTATAGTTTAGTTGACTTGTTGGGACACTATCGACCGCATTGTTATACAGTTCTGATTCGGATAGGCGATTGCCATCTGAATCCAAGCGTTTCTCACTTGGGAGAGCCTCCACTGTTTTTTTATAGATTTCAGGATCAGACAAATAATAATCAGCCAGCTGGCGTTCTGTCAAATTAGGAGAGCTGATGCTCACATAAGTCAGTAACTTTTTAGCTATTTCTTTTAAGTCTGTAGCCGTCATTTTATTGCTACGCGTAAAGGAAACAACCTGCTTTAACGTATTTTCTACCAAAGGTTTTCCACTAGCATCATAGATTTCCCCACGGGCAGAACTGCTTGTGACCTTGGTCTGACTAGCTGAGGCTAGCTTTTTTTCGTAAAAATCCTTGTTCAAAACCTGCATATACAACAAACGACCAATAATGGTCATAAAGAGCAAAATGACAATTGAAAACAATAAATTAAGCCGAATCGGAATCGAATGGCTGTTAAATTTTCTCATACAAATCAGTCTCATTTCTAACTTAAAATCTTACTCTTAATTGTACCATAATTTGAGCAGAAAATTATGGAAAAGAAAGAAGCTTTTTTCGTTTTTACGGCAAGATACGTTTTTATTTATTCATCCCTATATTATATGTTATAATGAATGTAAAAGTTCAATAATTTAGCCTTTTTCCAATACGACTCATTTAAAGGAGCCTTCCCTATGGACAAACCAGATATCGCAACTATCATTGATTCACATTTTGAAGAAATGACAGATCTTGAGCAAGAAATCGCTCGCTATTTTTTGCAAGCTGAAACGATTACAGATGATTTATCTTCTCAACAAGTCACCCAAAAATTACATATCTCCCAAGCTGCTCTGACTCGCTTTGCTAAAAAGTGTGGCTTTACTGGCTACCGAGAATTCATTTTCCAATACCAACATGAGGCAGAAAATCAAGCCAACCAAGTCTCCAAGCACAGTCCACTGACCAAACGAGTCCTCAGAAGTTATAGCAACATGAGGGAACAAACACAAGACTTGATTGACGAAATCCAACTAGAACGAATTGCCCAGTTAATCGAAGATGCTGAGCGTATCTACTTCTTCGGAACAGGGAGTTCTGGCCTTGTTGCCCGTGAAATGAAATTGCGGTTCATGCGTCTGGGTGTGGTCTGCGAAGCTTTGACCGATCAAGATGGCTTTGCCTGGACAACCAGTATTATGGACGAAAATTGTCTCGTACTGGGCTTCTCACTTTCAGGCTCAACTCCTTCTATTTTAGATAGTCTATTGGATGCCAAGGAGATGGGAGCAAAGACTGTACTCTTTTCAAGTGTTCCCAATAAAGATAGCCAGGCCTATACTGAGACCGTTCTTGTAGCTACCCACAGCCAGCCTTCCTACATCCAACGTATATCCGCTCAACTTCCTATGCTCTTCTTTATCGATTTGATTTATGCCTACTTTTTGGAAATCAATCGTGAAAGCAAGGAGAAAATCTTTAATAGCTATTGGGAAAATAAGAAACTCAACGGCTATCGTAGACAAAAACGTGTCAGAAAATCCTAGTTTGGCTAAGCCAAACTAGGATTTTTATTCATCACCAAACATACCTCTTCAAGATTATGAATTAGTCATATCTTGACTTAGTCTTGAATAATTTCATGTAATCACTTTTTGAAGGGAGTAAATAAGCAAGTCTGACGGTATCCTCAACAATTGTATACAATACAATGTAATCCTTACTCAAGGTCCATCCTCGCGTTTGGTAGCGAGGGTCTAATTTCTTACCAAATTTTTCATCAGCATCAAATCCAGCTTGGGGGAAAATTTCTAGCCGATTAATATCTTTTCTAATATTGGCTACTTTTCGTCTCGCAGCCTCTACAGAACCGATTTCCTCCGCTATATACTGATATATTTTATCCAGACTATCAATCACTCTAGGAGAATACAAAATCCTATATCTTTTATAATCCATAGCGTGTCACGACATCCTCATCTGTCAAGTAATTTCCAGCCTCAATCTTGGCATAACTTTCTTGAACTTCTGCTTGTAATTGTCTAAACAAATACTCCTTCTCTAATTCCTCTTCACTCAGTAAATCTACTTCATTTGTTACGGCAACATTCTTTAAAAATAATCTGAGTGCTGATGAAAGAGAGAGATTTTTTTCTTTTAACACTTCCATGGCATCATTTACTAATTCTCTATTAGCTTGGAAGGTCACAATCTTACTTGAATTCACTATAGTCATTTTATATAATTCCTTTATATATTTTATTTATTATCTCACAATTATAAAGAAAGTCAAGGGAATTTGATTAGAAAATCCTAGTTTGGCTGAGCCAAACTAGGATTGTTTTGTCTTAAAATGATAATATGCACCAAGCATACCTGCTGTATTCTGGTGATGGGCAAATTCTAATCGTGTTTTTTCTGCTAAACTTGGTACCAAAGCCTCTTTCAAGGCTGTGCGGATCTTAGGTTTGAGGATAGCCTCTTGCCCCATGATACCACCACCAAGAATAACCACTTCTGGATTGGCAACGTAGCAAATATTTGCCAGACCTTTTCCTAGATAGTCTACCATGCGGTCAATACCTTCCATGCAGAGTTTATTGCCTTCAGTGGCTTCCTTGAAAATGCGTCGGCCATTCCACTGATCAACATCTTCTCCATGAGATGTTGCTACATACTCCACCAAGGCTGTGGTAGAAGCGAGATCCTGAAAAGCTCCATCTTGCATATGCATATACCCGACTTCACAGGCCGAATTGCTAAAACCATGGAAGACTTTCCCATCCATAATCAAGCAACCACCGATACCTGTTCCAATGGTCAAGCAAAGGGTGACACTTGCTCCCTTACCTGAACCAGATACTGCCTCAGCCAGACCTGCACAGTTGACATCATTTTCAATCTCACAAGGAATAGCAAAGCTTTCTTCGATTTCCTTCTTGAACTGGGTTCCTGCATAATTTGGAATCTGAGGTCCAGCGTAGAAAATTTCCCCCTTATCAGGATCCACCATTCCTGCAGAAGAAATGGCAACACCTGCTACTGGGCCTTTTTCTAAATAGCTGGCTACAATATCTTTGGTTTTTTGTAAGATATGAGGTCCACCCTTATACGCTTCAGTTGGCATTTCATGCGATTCAAGAAGTTGCCCCTCTTGATCAACCAAACCATACTTGATGTTGGTTCCACCTATATCAATTGCAACGTAGTGTGTCATAAATACCTCCTTATGGATTAGAGGAAGCGCTCCTTGGTTTCACGAATCAAGGCTGCAGCTGCTTCTACAACTGGACGATCTTCTTCCGTTACTGGCGTCAATGGTGAACGAACAGAACCAATATTCAATCCTTCATTGATCTTCAAGACTTCTTTAATGACACCGTACATATTTCCATGTGCAGCAGTCAATTTACCAATGATAGCGTTGATAGCATACTGTAACTCACGCGCTGTTTCTAAATCTTTATCCGCAATCAATTGGTTGAGTTTCAAGAAGAGTTCTGGCATAGCACCATAAGTACCACCGATACCAGCTTTGGCACCCATGAGGCGACCACCTAGGAACTGTTCATCTGGACCGTTAAAGACGATATGGTCTTCCCCACCAAGGCTGACAAAGGTTTGGATATCTTGAACTGGCATAGAAGAGTTCTTCACACCGATAACACGAGGATTCTTCAACATTTCGGTATAAAGGCTTGGAGTCAAAGCAACCCCTGCCAATTGAGGAATGTTATAAATCACATAGTCTGTATTTGGAGCTGCAGAACTGATATCGTTCCAGTATTTGGCAACTGAGTATTCAGGCAAGCGGAAGTAAATTGGTGGAATTGTTGCAATGGCATCTACTCCCAAGCTTTCAGCGTGGCGAGCCAGTTCCATACTATCTTTGGTATTGTTGCAAGCAACATGGGCAATAATAGTTAATTTACCTTTAGCAACTGCCATGACTTCTTCCAAGATTAACTTGCGGTCTTCTACACTTTGGTAGATACATTCACCAGAAGAACCATTGACATAAAGACCTTGAACACCTTTATCAATGAAGTATTGAACCAAGGCACGTGTACGCTCTGGACTTACTTCTCCTTGATCATCATAACATGCGTAGAAGGCTGGAATGACACCTTCGTATTTTTTCAAATCTGACATAGATTTTCTCCTATTATTTTTATTTTCTGCTAAAGCAGATTCTTTCTTTACTTCTTTAGTATACACTTTACCGAAAAGGCTTTCAATATCTTATAGACACTTAGATTTTAGTTTCTAGCTTATAGAATAGCGTTTGAAGCCTTTGAAAGTAGTTTCAGAAATAAGACTCCTATTGATATTTTGCGAAAATTTTCTCCATCAATCCAGTCTGGATAAAGACCAATAGTCCAAACCCAAAAAGTAGGAAGACTGAGCCACCTAAAAGTAGACTGAAGGCGGACAGATAAAGAACCATCACAATGAGGACAAGAATGGCTAACATGAGGAAGAACCAAGGAAAGTTAAAACTAGCCAACATCAATCCTTTTTGAAGAATTTCTTTCCAAGATAGGTCATAACGTGCCGCGATAGGGTAGCTAGCCAACATCACGATAGTAAGAAACATCAGAATACCTAAACAAATGGCTTTCAGCAATTGGAAGGGCAGAGCTGTTTGACTCCAGAAAAGATAGAGATCTGAAAGGGTAAGAAACACAATTCCTAACTCCATTAAACCCAGCTGAAGACCTAGTTTCAGATTTTGCTTGAAAGATCTTAGATAGATTTTAAAAACAGGCACCCGTCTGCTCTTCTTAACTTCGAACATGGTCTCGTAGAGGCTGATTTTAGCCACTCCAATCGTCACGATGGGCAAACAAGAGACGACAAAAAGAAGATTGGCTGTCACGATGTCCAAGACTTTCTCACTAAAACGCATGAGAAAGTTGTCTGTATCAAATGCTGCCTTGATAAGGCTTACTCCTTTTTGTGCCATGTTTGCTCCTCCATCATTTTTCTTTGTAAACTGTTTTCTTTTTTGTCAGTAAAGCTTTCATAAGTCCCTACCATGAACAAATCTATTTTTTCTTTTTTCTTTTGGACTTTTTTCTACTTTTATCTATGGACATATAATCTATATATATCCCGGACAGCGAAGCAATTAAAATAGTACTCCAAGTATGCTCATTAAATCCATCTAGCCCTCCACGGATTATCATTGCAAGCACTGTCCAAGCTAACATATTCAATAAAAAAATACAAAGTGCTTTCATTCTCGCATTTTAAAAGTTTATACGACCATTGTTAGGGATTTTATCATGTGCATCCCAAGCTGCAGCAATATTGTAGGCAAAATTACCATATACATCAGCTACATTCACAGCTATTTGTAAAATCCATCCAGAAATCTTGGTCAATAATCCTACTCTTGCTGCTGCAGTTGCAGCTGCCCTACTTAAGATCGAGCGCGCCATACTAATACCATACTTAGCCGCATAAGTACCTAATTTTATGTATTTACCAATCAATCCAGTCACAATGCCCTTAATTATCCAAGCCATCTCATTAACTGTAATTCCCTGTCCATCTAAGAAACTAGCTCTTGCAGCATACTTAGAAGATACCATTTCTAGCAATTCAATTTTACGTTCATCTGATATGTCTGGATAGACTCCTTTGCTATCTTCCACCAAATCCTTAATTTCTTGTTCAGTTAGCAAGTAATTTTGAGATAATTTTGCATCTATTCGATCCATTTCTGACTGTATAGTTTGGATATGCGAGACTTCATTCGCATACACAATTGAAGGTAAAATATTACTCATTAGCAATAAACAGACTGACAAGAAGATACCAATTTTTAAATATTTTATTCTCATTTCTCTACCTCACAAAGATCAATTTCATGGTAGAGTATTATCAAAGCTTTACAAAAAAACAATTCATCCTATTTTTAATCAATCAAAATTTTAAAGAGATATTTTCGAACCTTTTCTTCCATGCCTGCATAGCCAGTTGGCTGATGTGGCTCACCTGGGAAGAAAATCGCAAAATTGTGATAACCCAATAAGAGTGGGTAGTGTTCATGACAATGAACAAAGCCAATGTCAGTCGCTTCGTCGAATGCTACTGCTTCATCTTTGATACGTGAACCGTAGCTCGAATATTCATGCCCTTCTACCAACAAATGCAAGTCTGCATAGTTCTTATGGTGTTCAAATTGATCATTTTCAGCTTGATTGAGGACATTTTCTTGAACAACTAGAAAGACTTTATCCCCATCAATATCATACTTTCCTAATTCGAAAGAATCTTTACGGTGTTGGTAGAGATAGTCGATAGCCTTGTCTAAATTAGGATGAATCCCTTTGTAAAAGGTGATGTTTTTCAAATCGTCAAAAATCATACTCTTTCCTTCGTTTCTGATAGTTAACTAAAACCATTCTTAAGTTGATAAGTGTCTGACAAAATCTCTAAGGTAAGCAAATACCCAACATTTTGTAGACACTTATAACCTCTATATTCTCTTATACTCAATGAAAATTGAAGAACAAACTAGGAAGCTAACCGCAGGCAATACTTAAGTATGGCAAGGTGACGCTGACCTAGTTTGCATTCGATTTTCGCAGAGTATTATCCTTTGACCGCTCCCATAGTAATCCCTTGTGTGAAGGATTTCTGGAAGACTAGGAAGACTGTTACAATTGGCACGGCAGCAAGGGCAGCTCCTGCCATGATCAAACCATAGTTGGTTGCCATTTCAGCCTGCATGGTCGCAACCCCAAGTGAAATAGTCAAATTGTTACGTGAAGTCAACATTACCAACTGCATGAAGTAGTCATTCCAAGTATTGATGAAGGTAAAGATTGCAAGAGCCGCAAACCCTGGTTTTACAATTGGGAAGGCTACGCTCCAAAAAGTACGAATCTCACCACAACCGTCAATCTTAGCTGATTCGAGCAATTCTGTAGGGATATTTTCACTGAACTGTTTCATGAGGAAGACCCCAAATGGCCATCCAATCAAAGGCAAAATAACTGCCCAAAGAGTGTCATGAATTCCCATGAAGTTGACGATACGTACCAATGGTACAAGGACAACTTGTTTTGGAAGCGCCATAGCAGCTATAAAGATAGCAAATAGAATGCGTTGACCATAGAAACGTTTTTTAGCCAATACATAACCTGCTAGAGATGAGGTTGCACAGACTAAGAACATGGTTACCAATGAGATAAATACTGAGTTCCACATCCATTGCAAGGCAGGGTTCTGCACCATAAGTTGTTGGAAGTTTTCCATGGTTGGCATTTTAGGGAACCATTGTGGCGGAATCATAATGGTATCAGGCTGTGACTTGAATGCCCCTGTCAAAATCCAGTAGAATGGAAAGATGAACAGCACAGTCAACAAGAGCAAAATGATTGTTGAAATAACAGTAAAGGCTGTTAATGGTTTTTTTTCTGTAGATTGCATAACTGTCTCCTTTCTTTAGTATTCTACGTCGTTTCCAAGTACTTTAAATTGAACAAAGCTTACGATAGCAATCATGACTGCCAAGAAGACACCAATGGTGTTGGCATAGCCGTACTCTGTCAATTGGAAGGCTTTTTCGTACAGGTAGTACATCAAGGTACTTGTTGAGTAGTTTGGACCACCAGATGTCAAAAGCTGAATCAAGGCGAAACACTGGAAGGAGTTAATTGTTGTGATGATTGCAATATAAAGAGTTGTTGGAAGAAGGCTTGGCCATTTAATCTTCCAGAAAACTTGAAACTCAGTTGCACCATCAACACGCGCCGCTTCAACCAGTGAATTGTCAATATTCCCCATAGCAGCGATATAAAGGATGATTGGCTGACCAACTGAAGTGGTCAAGAGAATAATCATAATCGCCATCAATGCCCAGTGCTTATCACCAAGCCATGAAATGTTTTGAGTAATGATATGACTTGATTTAAGCACAAAGTTGAGAATCCCTGATAATGGATCATAAATCCATTTCCATACAACCGTTACGGCAACACTACCTGTTACAACAGGAAGGAAGAAGACAAAACGGTAGAAGGATCTGGCAATGGCATTTTGGTGATAGGTTTGCGATGCTACAAAGAGTGAGAACAGAACAACAACTGGCACAGATCCAATAACCAAAATAACTGTGTTAATCAGAGATTTTGCAAAGACAGGATCTTTAAACATACGGACATAGTTATCTAAGCCCACAAATTGGAAACTAGTCATAGAATAGTTAAAGAAACTTGTGATGAAGCCCATAATCATTGGTGCTAAAACAAAGATAATAAAGAAGAACAACACTGGTGCTAGGAAAGCATAGGAAATCACTGTTTCCCGCATACGAATTTTATTGACTTTCACAGTCGGCACCTCTCTTTCAAATAGAATAATTTTTTGACTTTCTTGAACTGTTTTAAAATCAAAATGAAATTTTTTATGATTCGCTTATGTAAGAACTTCATTTTAATTTCGTGACAGTTTCTTACATTTTAAACAAAAGCCCCCTTTTCTTACACTATCTGTGTAGAGGGAAAAGGGGGTATACACTCTTAGCTTCTTTAAAAAACTACTTTTTATAGAATAACTAAGGACTATTGTTTCATAGCTTTTTTAATTGTTTCGTTCGCTTTTTCAGTGAAGGCTTTCAAAGCGTCCGCTGGTTTTTCGTCACCATTTGATACAGATTGCAACATTGGGAACCAAAGTGTTCTCATTTCAGCAAATCCATCAATAGTGTTGTAGTATGGTGAGTAGTATTGAGTCCAGCCGCTGATTGTTTCCATGCGTTTGTCTTCATAAAGTTTTCCAAATGAAGTACGGACTGGGAAAGCACCTGTACGAACTACGTCTTTAGGTCCCCACTCTTTGTCATCTGCGATAAACTGGATGAATTTCTTAGATGCAGCGACTTTCTTGTCGTCTTTATTGTTGAATACTGCAAATCCGTTTACAAGGTATTCAAGAGCTGGTTTACCTTCGTCTGATGGGAATGGTACTTCTACTACTTCTACCTTACTTGCTTCTAACAGTTTAGCTTGGATACCATTTTGAGCTGGTGCCCAAAGGGTTGTGTAAGATGTTTGACCGTTGGCAAAGTTTTGGATATCTGCCCCACCGTCAAATTGTGAACCATTATTGAGCAAATTGTCTTTAATCCAGCCAGTTGCTTTTTCAAGACCTTTGACGAATTTAGGATCATCAGTTGTATATTTGCTAACTTTTTCATCTGTTACAGAACCGCTATAAAGGTTAGAGATAAAGGCACGTGTTCCTTGGTCTCCCCCTTGACCAGAACTGAACAATGAACCTGGTGTGTAGCCCTTGTCTTTGAGTGCTTTCAATACTTTTTCAAAATCATCAGTTGTCCAACCTTCTTTTACAAGGTTTGCCACTCCAGCATCTTCTAGCATTTTCTTGTTCATTGCCATGTAGAATGGGGCAGAACTAATTGGATACATGTAAGCCTTGTCTCCAGCTTTACTTGCTTGTATGATGTTTTCGTTATTGACATCTTTAACAAATTCATCTGTGAAAAGGTCGTTCAACTCAGCCAATTTACCATTTTTACCGTATTGGATGATACGTCCTGGTGCGTCAAAGAGTACGTCCGGAGCTGTTCCTGCTTCGATGGCTGTTGTGATTTTTTCAGGGCCTGACTTGAAGTCGATGGTTTCCAATTTCACTTTTACATCTGGATTTGCTTTTTCAAACGCTTCGATGATTGATTTTTCATAAGTTCCAACACCGTCACCAGCTTTTTCTTGGGTAAATACTGGGAATGCCCACCAAGTGATTTCTGTTTTGGCACCGTCACCACCTGATTTCCCAGCATCTTTACTTCCGCCAGAATTGCCACAAGCAGCAAGACCAAGAACCGCAGCACCCGCAAGTACTGTACAAGCTAATTTTCTAAATTTCATTTGTATTCTCCTATTTTATAAGCGTATCCAACTTGGATAATGAGTTCTTTGCATTTATATACGTTTTCATTTTTTCCTACTCATCAATCACTCTCCTCTATTTTTTATTAAGTCAGTAAGTACTTAATCATCTACACCTAAAATTTCATTAATACTATTTTTATATAAGATTGCTTTTGCTCCATAGATTGCTTGAATGCCACCCTTCACTTCTAAGACATCAACTGCACCAATTTGTTTTAAAAGTGCTTTATCAACTTGATTAACTTCTTTTACAGCTACACGTAAACGTGTCACACAAGCATCTACATCTTCTATATTATTTGATCCACCCAAGGCTCTGATAATTTGTAGGCTATCCTGTTTTAAATGATCCGCAGTATTTGAAGTTGAATCTGCGGATTCAGAAATTTCTTTAGAATCTACTTCTTCTCCTCTTCCTGGCGTTAGAACGTTGAATTGAGTAATGAACCATCTAAAAATAATATAATACAAAACACTCCAAATAAGTCCAAATGGAATCTGAAGAACCCAATTCGTCTTAGCGTTCCCCTGCAAAATTCCAAATAAAGTGAAATCGATTACACCTCCTGAAAATGTGTTTCCTATTGAAATATTTAAGATGTCTGCAATAAAGAAGCTGACACCATCAAGGAATGCGTGAACAACATATAGAACCGGACTGACGAATAGAAACATAAATTCAATTGGTTCTGTAATACCGGTAATAAAAGATGTTAAAGCAACTCCAAAAAACAAACCCGCGTATTTTTTACGACGATTCTTAGGAACACTATGGTACATCGCTAAACAGGCAGCCGGTAAACCGAACATCATTGTTGAGAAACGACCTGCAAAAAACCTTGTTCCTTCTGTAAATAATCCAGAATGAGCCGGATCGGCTAATTGAGCAAAAAATATTTTTTGAGCCCCAACCACTGTTTGTCCTGCAACAGTTTCAACACCACCAAGTTCAGTATACCAAAACATAGGATAAATCATATGATGTAAGCCTACTGCTCCAGAAAGTCTCATTAAAAATCCATATAGAAAAGTTCCAATTGGACCTGCCTGAGAAATATATCCACCTGTAGAAACAAGAAGTTGTTGGAAAGGTGGCCAAATAACAAAGAAGACAAAGCCAATTAAGATAGAAGAGAACGATGTAACAATAGGAACGAAGCGTGAACCTCCAAAGAATCCTAAAGCGGAAGGTAATTGAATATTGCTATATCGGTTGTGCAAATATACGGCAACTATTCCGACAACTAATGCTCCAATAACTCCAGTATCAATTGCAGATCCTTCTGCCATAAAAAGTTTTACCAGAGCTTTGATCGTTGCAGTCATAACTAAGTAACCAGTTACTCCTGCTAACGCAGCGGTTCCTTTATCTCGTTTCGCTAAGCCAATACATAATCCCACACAGAGAAGTAGTGACAAGTTACTGAATACAACCTCTCCTGCAGAGCTCATTACTTGGAATATCGATTGAAAAATACTATTGTCTAGTATTGGATAAGTTGCTATCGTGGTTGGGTTTGAAAGTGCACCACCAATCCCCAAAAGTAGACCTGCTGCAGGAAGTATAGCTATAGGTAACATAAAAGCTTTTCCAACTTTTTGTAAAACTTTAAATATAAAACTCCCCCCTCACATCTTATTTAAGACCAGCAACGAAGCGTTCTGTAATCTCTTTTGGTCTAGTAATAGCGCCACCAACAACGATGCCTCGCACTCCGTATTCAAGGATTTGTTTGGCTTGTTCTGGTGTATGAATTTTTCCTTCTGCAATGACATCTACACCGGCATCACAGAGTTTTTTGATGAGTTCAAAATCTGGACCATCCACTTTTGGACTGTAGGATGTGTAGCCTGATAAGGTTGTTCCGACAAAGTCAATTCCTGCTTCGACCGCTGCCAATCCTTCTTCAAAAGTACTGGTGTCCGCCATCAAGAGCTGGTTAGGATATTTCTCCTTGACCTGACGAATGAACTCTTGAATTTCCAAACCATCGTAGCGTTCACGCTTGGTACAATCCAGAGCAATCACCTCGATGTCCAGTTCTGCCAATTCATCAACTTCTTTCATAGTAGCCGTGATGAAGGGTTCTTGTGGCGGATAATCTCGTTTGATTATCCCAATAATCGGAAGTTTGGTGACTTCCTTAATTTCCTTGATATCGCGAACACTATTGGCTCGGATACCGACTGCTCCACCTTGCTCAGCCGCTTTGACCAGCAAGGGAATCACCCCTCCCGCTTCTGTATAAAGCGGTTCATGAGGAAGAGCCTGACAAGAAACGATGATTCCATCTTTGATTTGTTCAATCAAGGCTTCTTTACTAATCTGTGGCATCTTCTTTCCTCCCTTTCTTTTTTCTTTATTTCTATGAGATTATTATACCTTAAAATTAAAACGCTTTCAAGAGTTTGTAGTATAATAGATTTCAGTTTCAAAAACTAGCCAAGTCAAACAGCTCCTCTAAAAGTACTTTCAGAGGAGCAAGTCGACCTATAATAGGAGAATACCAAAATTTAGTTTACAATTTCTGACAATTTTACTTTGCGATCTTCAAACATAGACTGGGTACAAGCATCTGCAGTAGCAATTGCTTCTAGGGCAGCTTCACCTGTCAAAAGTTTTGCAAATTCTTCTGATACTGGAGCTCCTTGCATAATCTCATGCAGATAGCGCATTTCTTTATCAATGACAGATGATAGCCATAATGGAGTACGTTTACCTGGTTTACCATAAGCAATTGCTCCATCCATCTCTGTACTATGATAGATACGAGTCCAATCATCATCTTCTTCTTGCGATTCGTGAATCAAGAAATAACTTTCTTGTCCATCTAGCTTAAGAGTTCCTTTACAGTTGAATAAGTCTAAGCGAATGGCACCTTTGCTTCCTTGGATTAAGACATAATGTTCACCCCAACGATAAGCTGAACCCCATTCTAACAAGGCAAAACGCTTACTAGAAAATTCCATATTGACAAAAATCATATCATCTTCATCACCGAAATGTTCACCTTCATGGGCTACATTTCCATCTGTCATAGTTACAGTTTCAGGCATGCCACCCATAAGGAATTGAACACAATCCAACTCATGGATGTGGTGATACAAGTGACCACCTGATTTTTCACGAATTTTTTTCCATGATACGGACGGTTGTTGTTCTTCCCAACCATTACGAGCAGTGTGACAATATAGAACGTCTCCGATAACTCCTTGATTAATGAGTTCTTTTGCATGATGAACACCATTAAAGAAATTCATAATATGTCCTGCCATAAAGGTTACATTGTTTTCTTTACATGCATCGACCATCTCGCGACAATCTTGATAAGAAAGCGCAATTGGTTTTTCACAGAAAACATTTTTACCATGTTGTGCAGCCTTAATAACTGGTTCCTTATGAAGATTATTTGGAGTTGCGACGATAACACAATCTACTTCATCGCTAGAAACCAACTCATCTAAGGAACTTGCTACTTTCGCTCCCAATTCTTCTGCAATTGCCTCTGCATTATCTGGATCATAGAGAAGAGTAATCTCTGCTCCATCATTCTTTTGCATATAGCGAGCTAACTCAGCTCCAAAATACCCTGTTCCAACAACACCGTATTTAACCATGTTTTTTCTCCTTTATTATTGAATAAACTTTCTAATTTTAACTTATACTCTTCAAAAATCTCTTCAAACCGAGTCAACGTCGCCTTACTGTGCGTATGGTTACTGACTTCGTCAGCTTCATCTACAACCTCAAAAACGTGTTCTGAGCTGACTTCGTCAGTTTTATTTGCAACCTCAAAGCTGTACTTTGAGCAGCCTGCGGCTAGTTTGCTCTTTGATTTTCATTGAGTATTACTTCACAGATCCTTCTGACAATCCACTTGCAATCTTATTTTGGATGACAGAGAAGAAAATGATTGATGGAAGAACTACAATAACAGACGCTGCCATCATATCTCCCCAGTCTAGTATTTCTGAACCATTAAGTGAACGAAGGGCTACTGCTACTGTCATCTTTCCTGTATTGTTAATCAAAATCAAGGCATACAGGAATTCATTCCAAGCATTGATAAATGTATAAATAGCTGTTGCTACAATACCTGGTGCTACAATACCTGGTGCTACAATCGGTAGCACAACTTTATAAAACGTTACAAATTTATTTGCACCATCAATTCGAGCTGCTTCTTCAATTCCAATTGGAACTGTTTGGAAAAATCCAACTAAGAGCCAAACTGCATATGGAACACTAAAAGATAGATAAACCATCATCAAGCCAAATAAACTATTTGTTAACCCAACTTTAGCAATGGCAATTGAATAGGGAATTGCTAACAAAATTGGTGGGAAAATATAGGTAATGACGAGTAGTCTCGACATGATTGCTCCCAATTTAGGGAAGAATCGAACAATACCGTAGGCTGCCATAGCAGAAATAATAATCGCAATAAGGGTTGTAGCTAAGGCAATGATTAAACTATTTCGAATGTTATCAATAAAGTGCAAATCGTTGATAACATGTATAAAATAATCTAATGTAAACTGTTCAGGCCAAAATCGTGTTGGATACTGAGTCAATTCCCCTTTCCCCTTGACAGACGATATGATAATCCATACCAATGGGAAAATTGCAACAATAGTCGCACCAATCAAGAGTGCATGTGAGAGAATATCTAAATAAATACTGGATTTCTTCTTCATTATTTTCTACCCTCCTTTTCCCACTTACTGATGATAGCAAAGTAGATAAAGCAAATCGCCATCAAGAAGATAAAGAGCAACACTGTAACTGCTGAAGCACGACCCAACAATTTAGTGCCCCAACCCAGGTTGTAAGCAAAAATTGGAAGCGTCGTTGTAGCATTAGCCGGTCCACCACCCGTAATAAGGTAGATAATGTCAAAGTTATTAAAGATCCATACAGTTCTCAAAACAACTAGAAGCCCTACAACTACTTTAATATGTGGAAAGACGATAAACTTGAACACCTGCCAACTTGAAGCACCATCTATCTTAGCAGCCTCAAATTGTTCTTCTGGTACTGTTTGCAAAGCTGAAAGCACATTAACCATAATCATTGGTGCTCCAAACCAAATGTTGATAAACACCAAACATAGGAATGCCCATGTACTATCTGTCAAAAATGCAGGTGTATGTTCCATTAAACCTAATTTTACGATTAGATTAGGTAAATAGCCATAAACCCCGTTTAGAATCCATTGCCAAGAGAAGGCAATAACGATGGTAGGAAATGCCCAAGGAACAATCAATAAGGTCCTATATAATTTCTTAAAGTGGCGTACTCTGTGAAGAGCTAAAGCCAATACAAACCCTACTAAAACTTGACCAACTAATGAGAAAATGGTCCACTTAATTGAATTAAAGAACGCATTAAAGAAGTTGGGATCTGATAGCACAGCTTTATAGTTAGCTAAACCAACAAATTTATAATTGGGCATAATCAAATGCTTATTGGTAAAGCTATAAAAAATACTCGAGAAAAACGGATAAACAAAGAGTAATCCTACGATAATCATAGCTGGCAAAACAAATATCCAGCGAGTTAAATTACGTTCTTTAACCATTCTCCTTCTCCCTTCTTTTACAAGATTGGGCTAGGGCTTTTCAGCTCACTAGCCCACCTATTTTCTAGTCTTTTACATCTACTGAACAGCCTCAAATAAATCGTTTAATTGTTTTTCTGCTTCTTTTGCAGCTTTCATAGGATCTGTTCCATTTGTAATGATATCTTGGAACATTTGTTCAATAATGTGTTGGTTAGTCAACATACCAGCTTGTACACTTGGTCCATTTTCATAACCAATAGCAGTACCTTTTTTAACAGCTTCAGTAATCACTTCTTCAGCATGTTTAAATTTCTTACGAGTTTCATTTTCTTTATAGGCTGCAGAATCGCTAATCCCCTTAATAGTTGGCAACATACCTACTGGAGTTGAATCAAGGAATTTAACGTAGTCTTCTTCATTATAAAGTGATTCTAAGAATGCTTTAGCAACTTCTGGGTGTTTTGAATTTTTCCAAACAACCATTGGAATGTTTGAGGTTTCAATTCCTTGGTCTTTATCAGATTCTTTGATTTTTGGAATAGGATAAGCATCAATCGAATCAATCAATTGAGGACTGTTGGCATTGATTCCTCCAATATGGAAGCCAGAGTTAAAGTCAAATGCTGTTTTTCCTTGATAGAACAAGGTAGCTTGTTGAAGGACATTAAAGTTCAAAGAATCTTGAGGTGAAATTTCTTTATACATTTTAACCCAGTATTTAATACCATCTTGAGCAAGTTGACTTGTCAAATCCGCTTTAAGATCTTTTATCAAGAGACTTCCACCACCACTACGTACGTAGAAGTTCAAGAAACGTGTTGCCATTAAGTCATTTGTTCCAAACGGAACAGACAAGCCATAAACTCCAGCTTCTTTCAATTTTTTAGAAGCTTCATAGAGTTGATCCCAAGTTTTAGGAACCTCAATATTATGCTCTTTTAACAAATCTGTTCTAACCCACATGACTTGTGCATGTGAATAAAGAGGAACAGAGTAGTAATCATCTCCGATTTTTGCTTCATTTAAGGCAGTTTCGTTAAATTTATCTTGTCCAATACGCTTGATAGAATCATTTAGCGGAACCAAAGCATCTGAGTTGACCATTTCCATTACTTGGTTAGGAAGAGCTGTACTGATATCTGGCACATTTCCATTTGCTAAACCTGTAGTCCATTTAGTATAGAAGTCATTCCAAGAAAATGTTTCAATCTTGATTTTCGTTTTTGGATGCTTTTGCATGAAAGCATCTGCTGATTTTTGAATACTTTCTAAACGGGGTCCTTGAGTAAAGGAGTGCCACATTGTAATCTCACCAGATAATTCTGTTGGTGGTTCAGTACTAGTTGTAGCTTCTTTTTTTCCTGAACAAGCTACCAAGGCAACAGCCGCTAGCGCAATTCCAGCTAGACATAAAAACTTTCTCATTTTTTTCATCGTTCTTCTCTTTCTACATTAAGAAATCGCAACTTTAAAGACAACTTTTTTCACAGGTTCATCATTTATACGAACCTTGGGTTGATGTAAATCTTCTGGAAAAGTGATGAGGCATTCGCCAGCTCTCAAATGAACCAACTGTTCCACTTTCCCTGTGTATAATTCAATATCTTTCTCTTCATCATACTCTTGGGTAACGCTTACATTTTCCGGCGATGTAACAGCCATGGCTTCTTCGTTTTCCAAAACTAAATGAATATCCAAATATTTTTGGTGTGTTTCAAAGAAAGCCCCTGCTTGACCATCTGCTAGATAAGTAAAGCAATTCCCAAACAATCGATTACCATCGATAGCAATCGAACCTTCTGTTAAATTTTCTAGTCCTGTTTTTTCTAGAAAATCTATTAATGTTGCAAAATGTGGATTTACTCCCACATAAGTTCCTAAACGGCTAATTTTTGTAATAATCATCTCTTCTAACCTCCTTTCTCAATCTATTTTTCCTATCCAAGTTCCCCATTCTTCTGTCTAGCATTTTCTACTAGAAGGACATAAAAACACTACACTCTCTAACCTATACTCTTTGAAAATCTCTTCAAACCACAGTCGCTTCACCTTGGATTATATANNCAACCTCAAAGCGGTGTTTTGGGCAATCTGCTACTAGCTTGCTAGTTTCTTCTTTGATTTTCATTCAGTATCTCCTCAATCTTCACAAGGAGGTCTGATTTTTCTAGCGACAAACAGAATAAATAAGTTAGTTCAATGAGCTACCTTCCTTATAGATGAAATTGATATTCATGAAGGAAGTCGCCCTTTATTTTTTGCAAAAGATACTAGTATGAATCTATTTGGGGAATTGAATTTATAAGCTGCTCACTTATACTCTTCGAAAATCAAATTCAAACTGCGTCAACGTCTCCTTGCCGTACTCAAGTACAGCCTGCGGCTAGTTTCCTAGTTTGCTCTTTGATTTTCATTGAGTATTAGTTTTTCTAAAATAATTCTAATCTATTATTCTAGCACTAATAGACTCTTTGGCTAAATCTCCTTTCTACATCTCGTTTCACCAAAAACTTTTAAGAGAGAAATACTCTATATTTCATTCTCTAAATTAGTTTTGTTACCGTTTCCAATTAGAGTATACTTTTTTTTTTTAGTATTTCAAGTCTTTTTCTAATTTGGAATTTAGTTTCAAATCTTTTTTAACTATATCAAATATATTAAAAGTACTTTCAAAAATAATCAAATTCTTACAATACTTGTTTCGAGTGGACAAGATAAGAAAACAAGAAAGTCAATTTTAGGAGAAGACAAGGTTAATAGTCGCATGATATAATGCAATGATGTAAAAATCGAACAAATTGATTGGAAAATTCAAACCAATTTCTAACAATGATTTAAGAATTGTTGTGTCCTAATATAGATTCAATGCACTATAAAACGCATAATATCAAGTTTTTTTAATTACCTGATACTATGCGTGTTTGTGATTTTTAAGATTTTATGCCTAGAGTCTCTATATGAGGACTTAAAAAACTGACTCGTAGATGATTTCCTAAAGTCAATCCTCTTACCTAAAAAAACGACTTCTAAAAAAGTTGCCTTCATCGAGAGGTGAAGCAATGATTGTCCTAAAAAATAGTTGGATCGCAAATCTCTCTGAAAATTTCTTCTCTCTGCCTAACTTGAATTTGAGATTCAACATTCTTATTTATGATGGTCTTTCAATAATACTTCAAACTCAGCAACAGTCATGCCCAACTGCTGACTGGCAACCTCGGAAGTCAGAAGTCCTTGGTGGACTAGATTTAGTAGCATAGACAAACTTCCTTCAACTTTCCCACGTTCAAGTCCTTGTTCTAAACCTTTTTCGATGCCTTGTTCAATCCCCTCTGCGCGACCACGTTCAAGACCTCTCTCTAAACCTTTTTCCTCA
The DNA here is from genome assembly GCF_013276315.1 of Streptococcus sp. 2741. NCBI lineage: Bacteria > Bacillati > Bacillota > Bacilli > Lactobacillales > Streptococcaceae > Streptococcus > Streptococcus sp. 2741. Next base: position 21,183 of record NZ_VMKU01000059.1, read on the forward strand.
GCTTGCTCCAAAGCATAGTCCTGTGCTAACATGGCTTGTTCTTCTCGCCTGCGTTGTTCACTAAACATTTTCCTATCCTCCTCGGACCAGCTCTTGTAGTCCAGCAGTTGATCTGCTTGGCTGATGGCTCGCTCGGGCTGCTGGGTAAAGGGTTTATTCCCGAAAAACTCTAACCATGGTTTACGAACCTTGTCTTTGCTGGTTTCTCTGTATTTTCTTAATTCCAAGAACGCCATCTTGACTAGATGGTTTTCCTGTCCATTGTTTGTAATTGTTAAAACCTCACCTGTCGAATCCTCTCGCATGCTAAAACTATGAAAAGCCAAGTCATCTGAGAACTAGTTACTATCCACAATTGCGATAGCGTATACTGGTGAGATGTGTTTATAACTCTGATGAGTATCACCTTCTCGTTGACGAATTTTTTCAAGATTTTGATTGACCTGACTGCACAAGTAAGCCCATAAACGATTGATGAAAAAATTCTGATGATGAACCTGAATTTCGATGATAACTTGCGTACCATTATCCAACTCCGCCAAAACATCTATACTGGTATAGAAATCTTGCGCCGAATAGGGCATGGAAGTCAAGACATGAATATTGCTTCCCTCCAAAATGGTCACATTTTTTGCTGGTAAATCCAGCATATCGCGGATAAATTGACAAGTGATTTCTGGGTTGCTAAAGATTTTCTTAGCAACCAAATCATTGGTCGGGCTAATGCCCGGATGTCTTAGAATCATATTTCCTCTCCTTTCATTATAGCACATTTTTAAATCTAGGTTTACTAGATTTACTGCTACTATCTATTTATTCGGAAAAGAAAGACAAAAGAAGCGAGAAAGTTAAAAATTATTAATCCTAATCACTTGTAAAGAGATAAATCTTGCTCATATTATTTATTAAAGACTCTATTTTACAAAAAAGATTACAAAATCAGCCGTTTTAGAGAACTCTTACCACTTCCTAGACTATTAATTCTAATGTTTTTTATACTACTCGCTTGCTCGTCAATAGGTCATAAAGCAAAATCAGTTGATCCATTCCCCGTACTCGTTCACTCTATAGCCGTCTGGTGTTAGCAAATTGAAAAGTAGTTTCCCAAAAGCATCGATATAGTACCACTTTCCTTTATAATAAATCCATGTATTGGATTCCATGGAACCAGATGATCCTAAGTAGTACCACGCGCCACTTGAATCTTGGAACCAGCCTACCTCCATCATGCCATTATCCTTGAGATAATACCAATTACCGTCTGTATCCTGTAACCAACCGGTTTGCATGATTCCATTCGCATCAAAATAATACCATGCATCATTTTCTTTCATCCAGCCTGTCCGTTCTTTCCCATCGGAATTTCTAAAATACCACTGATTATTTATCTTATGCCATCCTCTTTGTTGATTATATGTAATAACAGAATGTTCAACAGTAGAAAGTGACATGTTATCCGCTTCAACGCCAAAAACAGCTGTTAACGATGACGAGCCTGTCCCGTTCGTTGTGAATTGAGCAGTGGTTTCTGGGCTAGATAATCTTTCCTGTTTTGATGGAGTCTTTATTTTTCTCTCATCTCGGTGCCCTTCTACTGTCAATTTTTCTCCACCTGTAACTTTAGCCACAAAGTCTGGAACTTCCACTCTTTCAGGGACTAGTTCTTTTGAAGATACTATAGACTTCCCAAGGTCTCCTGGTATTTTTTCTCCCGATACTAAAACCTCTGACTCTGAAAATTCCTCACTAGACGCAGGCAGTTCTTCTCTGATTGGCGCATCTTTTGGAACTAGAAACTCTACTTTATCTGGAGATACCACTTCCTCTTTGAGATTACTTGAGTTTTCTTCCGTCGATGACACCACTTCCTTCACACCCTTAAGAACCACACGTTCTTTCATAGGTGTAACCTCGACTGTACGAGAATTTTCAACAATCTTTCCATCAGCTAAGACCTTATAAGTCACCTTAGTAACTTCTTTACCTACATACCCCTCCGAAACAACCTCCGTTTTCCCTTTCTCTAACTCTTCGGAGTCCTCAAAACGCTCTGTAATCGGAAGTTCTTTTATGACACTGTTGGGTTTAATACCTAAAGTAATCACCTTGGATTGAGGAGCTATTTTCTTCTCAGAAACTTGAGAAGATACCGCTCCTGTATACTTATCTACTTGATAAGTAGTAGTTCGAGTAACCACCCCTCCTTTACCCTCTACAACTGAACGGAAACCAAGCTCTTTTGTTTCATCTCCTTGGTAAAGAGTATCAAAAGCAATCAATTCTTTTTCTACTTTCGGCTTAGTACCTTTATACACTACTCGGTAAATAAGTGGAACACCTTTTTTTTCACCCTTAGTATCCTCTGTACGCTCTTTTCCAACCTCAAGGGTACTATCACCTTCGTAAGTGGTAATAACCTCTGTTTTCGGCTCCTTTTGCGGTTTGAGAGGAGGTTCTACTTTATCTTTATCAGACTCTATTTTAGGTGTACTTGGTTTTTCGTCTTTTGGAGTTGAAGGAAGTTTATCCTTATCCTTCTCATCCACCAAAACTTCATCTTTTACATAGACAGGCTCTTTTGGTTTACCTTCAATATAAGAACGAACCCAATCCAGTTGCTCTTTTGATAAAACCAAACCACCACTGCGGCTTCCTACAACACCATTTTGGTGAACTCCAATTAAAGTACCTTTGTCATTATAAAGACCACCACCAGACGCTCCGGGTTTTGTGCCTTCATAGCTGATACCCTCAACACCTGAACCGAAATCAGTAGTATCTACAACTTCACTATCCAAGACTGGAGATAAACGACCATCCGGGAAACCATAAACCGAAACTTTTTCACCCTTAGCGATAGAAGTTGACTCAGAAACCACCTCTACAGGAGATACCGCTTTGAAATCTTCTTTTAGTCGAACCAAGGCTAAGTCATTTTTAAATCCAAATACGGAATCTTTTTTATTCCAATAAACAATATCATCATCTGAAAAATGCACAGACAACCCATTCGGTAAAGTTGCTTTATACACTGTATTGGTGCGACCAGATTTCGTAACGACCTCAGAACCTTTAACTGTTAAAAAATTATGAGCGACTGTTAACACCAAATTGGGTGCAATTAAAGTACCTGACCCCGACCCATCTGGCGTTTGAATGTGCGTTGTAGCATAGAAATTTTCTGAGCCATTCGGAGCTTGTAACACCTCTTTACTAGGCATAGGTAAGTTGGATTTGCCACTCAAGTCAACCTTACCAACCTCCGTTCTTGCGAAATCAGAAGACGAAGTAGATGAAGGATTTACTGAGTCAACAACAGCTTTTATAATGGTATTACCTAAAGCTAACTTACTGACATACTCATCAGACCAACTAGTATCACTTACTAGTTTGTTGACAGAAACTCCATTGTAAGATACCACTTTAGCTGTTGGGGAAGTTGCTATTAACTGTTTGAAGTCTGGATTTTGTCTTAAATGAAAATTCAAACCACTTCCAACAGGACCTTCCTGAACAACCTTATCTGAAATCAAAGGAGTTCCTTTAGTATCTTCCACTCGAAGTAGAACGCGGCCTTTTTCTTCACCTTTTACTAAAGTCGCTCGACCTTTTTCATCAAAACGATACAAAGCACCGTCAATCTCATACTCTACGTCTTTTAAGGCTCTGTGATTTTCATCATAATAGTAACGGTTTGCACCATCTATATACCAACCCTTTATACCATATTTATCAATCATAGAACGAATCCAAGCTCTGTGCTTTTCCGTAAAAATCGTACCACCCCCAATACGCTCACTCTCAGGAGCGTTTGAAGTATTTGTTCCGTGCTGGTGGATACCGACTACATCTCCCTTATCATTAAACAAAGGAGCACCTGAAAAACCTCCCAAAGCTGAGGAATGATAAGTGACTGCACCGCTCTCTTTATTGACACTGCTTACAGTTGTTGAGACTGAATAAGCCTTACCATCTTTCAACCTCTTCTTGTTTTCTTCACTTAAATTCGGAGTCGAAAAATCATTGGGATAACCTACCATAGTGATTTTATCACCAGTAGAAACCTCTTTATGGCTCAACTCTCTTGGAGAGTCCTCACCACCCGTCATAGCTTCTACAGGCTTTTTAGTTACCACTACTGCTAAGTCGTTGCTATAGTCTTTACCAAAGTCGTTGCCGTTATATAAGTGAATAGAGTCTTTTTCAAGAGCTTCTGATACACCAGAAGTAGGTACTTTATTGTTCTTTTCCGTCTCTGAGTTCATCACAACATAACTACGAGCAGACTCCCCACCACGCAAGACCGCGGACTTGTTTTCTTGGTTTTTATCATAGTAATTATGAGCTACGGTTACCATGACATTCGGCGCTACAAAGACACCACTGCCAGACGCGGTTTGTTTTCCACTCGTACCACTATCATAAGTGGTATAAGTCATAGCAACACCCTCAGCGGACTTCTCATGAACGCTCACATCTTTTATATCATCGCCACCTTGAATGACGTCAGCATACACTGTTCTTCCTCCAACAACTGGTAAATCAGGAATCGACAATCCAATCATACTCACCAATGCCAGACATCCCACCAATCCATAAGCTTTTGACTTACGAAATTTTCCTAAACCCTTTAAATATAAAAACATCTTTTTCCTCACTTTAGTTTCTAATACTTATTTATCCAGATATAATAGCTTACAATCTTTTAAAATCTTCAAATAAGTTATGATTGTTCCATACTCTTCAAACCATGTCAGCCTTGTCGTGCCGTATGTATATGTTACNNTATCTGCAACCTCAAAGCGGTGTTTTGAGCAGGCTACGGCTAGCTTCCTAATTTGCTCTTTGATTTTTTGAGTATAAGGACATGTTGGATTCTATGTGCTGTATTGTCAACAATACACTCTTCTTCCTGTATATCTACCAACATGATTTACAGAATTTTATTTTACTATAATTTTACCTATATTCCAAGACAGAAATAAAATAATCAAGAACAAAAACGCATATAACCAATAACTAGCTATATGCATTTTAACACTTAAAGCGAACTGTTAAGTTGCGACTAGTGGTATCCAGTCCTAAGTAAGTCGGAAATATACAGTTTATTTACGACTAGCAAGGCATTTACCCGGCAATAAGAGCTCATCTAAATTGACTTTTTCTTAAAGTAGAAATTTCTACGAAAACTATCTAAATAAACTTTTAATCTCTATGACGGACAAAACATGTCTCAGTTATTCATCAACATCCAAGGTTCTAGTAGTTGACCCACTCCCCATTGGAGTTAACTTTATAACCATCTACTATAGTATTAACCGCTAATCTTCCGCTTTCATTGACATAGTACCATTTGTCTCCAACTTGGAACCATTGATTTACCTTCATTGCACCAGATGATTCCTGATAGTACCAATGGTCTCCATCTTTTATCCAACCAGTTGCCATTGAACCGTTAGCATTGAGATAGTACCACACACCACTGGATTCAACCCAGCCAGTAGACATTGCTCCGCTCTCACTCAAATAATACCATTGGTTACCATCTCTGACCCAACCAGTTGCCATTGAGCCGTTAGCATTGAGATAGTACCACACACCACTGGATTCAACCCAGCCAGTAGACATTGCTCCACTCTCACTCAAATAATACCATTGATTACCATCTCTGACCCAACCAGTTGCCATCGCACCAGTAGAACTCAAGTAGTACCATTTATCCGCTTCCTGATGCCAGCCTTTCACCACTTCACCAGCAGATGTATAAAAATACCACGCACCATTTTCTTGCTTCCAACCAGTCGTTATTGGAACTTTAGTCTCAGTTTTAATAACATCTCCTACATAAGATTGGAGGTAACGAGGAGCAAAAGAAGTAAGAGGAGAGTTTGCTACCATTCTATCTGAAGACCCCAAAGATAATTTATCCTTCTCTGACTTCCTTTCTGTCATCTCCTCAGATACATTTTCTCTTACTGTATTCATGGTCTCGACAGGATTTTCTTTCGCATCTTCAGGAATTCTACTGCCAGCTAGTGTAACTGGTAAATCATGCATACTGTCAATTCTACCGGCCAGTAGACCTGTAATTTCTTGACCTGCATCTTCTTTATTAAAGGTGAAAAGTAGAGTTTTTTGATCTGCTTGGGTCAAGAAGGTAGCTTTGTGTCCATTCGCTAAAGTCAAAGTCGGAATAGAATTTACTAGTACCTCAGAATCAAATTGCATAGCTAAGATACCTTGTTCTGCATCCTCTTCTTCTGTTTCCAATTTACGAACGTCCCTGATAGTTACACTCGTTGGATATACCGGATCTTTTGTTAAAAAGTCCCAATTAAATTTTCTAAATGATAGGGTATAGTCATTTTGTCCTTTTTCAGTGTGTTCATACAAGATACCATACTCCCCATTTCCTAATTCTTGGAGCGAATTATAGGCAAACTCTCCTTTTTGAATTGGTCTATGATGTAACCAAGTCAAGTCTCCGTTGTCCTCTACACGAGCCAAATGAGCCATTCCATTCGTCCGTTTAGGTCCTCCTGAATTGGTTAAAATGATGTATTCTTTTCCTTCGTGCATGGTGTGAATAGCAGCCATTTGGACATAAACATCTTTAACCTGATTGTATCTCTTGATTTCCTTGTCCCAAGTTTGCCCACCATCTTTACTTGTGGCAACCTGTAAATCACCCGTTAATCCTCTCATAAAGAGTTTCACATCACCATTATTTAACTGTACAGCAACTGACTCTGTATTTTGGGCAGGACTATTATTCATAGTTGAGGAATGAATTTTTCTTCCGCCTACTGTCCTATCATCATTGACAGCAGCTCCAGCCTGCCATGTTTCTCCATGGTCATCTGAATAAATCAAACGAGAAGACTGGGATCCGCTTAGATGGGAGATAGCATTGGTGGTATAAGTAGGAACTAAGATACGACCCTTGTGCTCTCCTGTTCTAAGCACAATTCCTGTACCTGGACCTGTTCCTAAAAATTTCATCCAATCTTGGCGAATTGATGGTGTAATATCTCTTGGTTGCGACCATGTTTTCCCATCATCATCACTATAAGAAAGCCACAAATAGCTCGTATAGGCTACACGAAATGGATTTTTAGCAGATGGAGCAAAGTAGATATTCCCAAGAAGCTCTTCTCCTTTATAGAGGTCACCCTTATCTCTGTAGGCTTCTTCTTTTGGATCCACTACAACGCGATAATCTGTTTTTTGATTATTTGCATCATATACTTCTCCGTTTTCTCGGACAGTATATGCTTGATTTTCCCCTTGTTTATATAGTAATTGATAGTGCTTATCTCCAACTTGTTGATAAGCTTTTTGAGGTTTGTTTGGCATTCCAAAGACAGCTCGACCTTCTGGAAACATATCGTAGATTGAAAAAATTCTCTTTGTGGTAGGATCTTGAACCAAGACCATATCGATATTAAGTGGAGATGGTGCCTGCGGATCTTTTGCTTCTGGATTGTCTCGCAAGTTGGTCAAGGTTAAGGTTGGCTGCCAAGTAGTTCCCCCATCCTCACTTCTCCTAACGACCATAGCAATATCTCCCCAATCAGAATGGTGGAGACGACGCTGATCTGCCCCTGCCAGTAATGTTCCTTTATCCGTACGTAGCAAAGCTGGAATCCGATAACTCTTAATTCCTTCACTATTTGGCTTACCATTGACACCGCTCATAAACAACTCTTGCTTCTCTGTCAAGACTGCCCCTTCAGCAAGTGACGGCTCAATATCTGTCACATCAAATAACTGGCTACGTTTTTTGACTTCCTCTGGAGTTAGAGCACGATTGTATACAGTCAGATTACGAATAGAGAGATTTGAGCCCCACTTCAGTTCTCCTGCTCTATTAGTTGCACCTAACTGAAGTTTATCCACATCTGGCATGTCTGCCAGGAATTTCCCTGACTTTTTATTCGTACGAGATAATACACCATTCACATAAAGACGAACCTGACCATTTGGACTATCCTTTCTTGGTCTTTCAACAGTAAAAGTAACCGAATTATACTTGCCTGGTCTAATCTTCAAAGGCGCATCTGTATAACTTCCATAAAATTGACTACCATCAGCTCCACGTCCCTCTATCAAAGCTGTCCCATTATTGATTGCCATTGTAAAGTACTCATTTACTTTAGTTGTACTGGAAGCAGAAAAGAGATTGTAAAAACTAGGACCATCAGCAGCCGGTTTGAACTCCACATGAACAGTTGCATTTTGGAGTCCCTTTACTTTCTCTAATTCATCAGACAAGTCTACTCTTTTTCCATTTGAATCATTCGTCTCTAAGTCATCTTTTTCTATCACTGTTTCGACATTTTCCAAATCTCGTGCATAGTAATCTCTTGGAATTTTTTCTTCTTGCTTATCTTCCCTTTCTTGTTCTTGCTCATTGCCAGAAAGTTCAGTCTCTGAAACAGACTCTACATGCTCTGCAGGAAGAGTTATATTTTCTCCTTCCTCAGAAGGCTGGCTCTTTTCTGTATCAGTTAGGGTTGAGCTCCCCCCCCCCCGAAAGTTGAGTTTCATTTGCCAGAGGTTGCTCACTCGCCCCTTCTTGAGCTAAAACAGGAGACGTTCCAAACACCACTGCTCCCACAATCATAGAAACCGCTCCTACCGATAGTTTCCTAATGCTATAACGACACTTACGTTCTTGAACATTCCGATTCATACTGTTCCTCTCTATATCTATATCCCGATTTCTGAAATAAGACATTTACTCCAGAAAATGCACTTAGTTTGTCTTTTCTTAACTTTCTTTTACTACAGTTCATTTAAATGACAAAAATGAACTAAACAAACTATCTCAAATTGGTGCCAAATTTCCCCTCTCCTTTCTCCAATCAGACTCCTACCAATCTAGTTTATCTACCAGGACACCGCTGCAATTAAACTAAAATATCTCTTTATAAGCAAATTATTGGACATCAGCTTATGCTATTTACACCATACTTCCTGCTCAATCCTTATCGAACACTTTTTCAAATAGCTTTTCATAAGCATAAATACTTGTAGAAATAATGGGAAATATAATCAAGCTCACAATCAGAATCTTATCCAGCTTAAAGGGGACAATCCCAAATAAGTGAAGAAATAAATCAATCAGAAAACTGTCGAAAAAAACTGTCAAAAGTAGTTCAATTTGTCTTTTTCTCTGCTTTTTTGTCTTGAATGCCTTAAATATCATATTATTCCCCTTTTCTAAGCTTCAATCCCTTCTCTCTATCTGTCATTTCGCATAGCTGCTACTATTTTTACAGCAATCTATCTTTAAATATACATAAAGATAAGATTCTATCACTTTTTATAAGTGTTAGCAAATTTATTATACCTCATTTCTAAAACGCTTTCAATACAGTGTAGTATAATAGATTTTAGTTTCAAGAAACTCTTTTGTATAATAATATCCTTGAAAGTAGTTTCAGATGAACATTTATAGTCCATAAAAAGAAAACAGAGACTCATCTGTTTTTTACACTCAATGAAAATCAAAGAGCAAACTAAGAAGCTAGCCGCATGATGCTCAAAACACTGTTTTG
>NZ_VMKU01000006.1:0-53682 GCF_013276315.1 Streptococcus sp. 2741
ATTCATTTCTACACTTATACACAGTCCCTTGGACTTCTTCATACAATTCTTTAATCATAATTTTCCCCTTTCTAGATACAGTCTAACAGATTAGAAACACTTTTGGTACATTTCATCCATTCTGCACCCTTTAGCTCCTCAACTGCACAAAAAAGAGAGGTCTTGCCTCTCTTTGGGTTATTTTTCATCATTCATTTTTGACTTTACTTCATCATAAGATAATGCATGAGATTCCTCTTCTACTGCTTCAGGCATCTTTCCTGTTTCATAGAGAGATTTAATTTGTGTACTATCCAATGTTTCGTATTTCAATAGTGCTTCTGCAATCAACTTGTGAGTTTCACGATTTGACTGAATAATTTCAGCAGCTTTATTTCGTGCTTCATTCAATAATAAACGAACCTCTTCGTCAATTTCATAAGCTGTTTGTTCTGAAATTGATTTTTGAGGGCTTTGTGCACCAAACATAGCATGATTTCCTTCATATTGAACTGGACCAAGTTTTTCACTCATACCGTACTCTGTAACCATTGCACGCGCCATTTGTGTCGCCTGTTCAAAGTCGTTTGAAGCTCCTGTAGTTTGGACATTAAAGATAATTTCTTCAGCTACACGTCCACCCATTAAACCAGCCAATTGCTCTTTCATATCTTCTTTAGATAGAAGCATTTGATCTTCCTTAGGAAGTGCAATCATGTAACCCCCTGCACGACCTCTTGGTACAATTGTAACCTTATGAACAACGCGGGCATTCGATAAGACTAGGCCAACAATGGTATGTCCTGCCTCATGGTAGGCAACCAATTCACGTTCTTTTTGTGAAACTGTCTTATCTTTCTTAGAAGGTCCAGCAATCACTCTATCTTCTGCTTCATCAATATCTGAAGCATCAATTATCGATTTATTGCGACGAGCAGCAACCAAGGCTGCTTCATTCAAGACATTCTCTAAATCAGCACCAACAAAGCCTGGAGTTTGTTGAGCCACTAATTTCAAATCAACATCTTCTGCTAAAGGCTTGTTCTTAGCATGAACTTTCAAGATTGCTTCACGACCTTTAACATCAGGGCGACCAACCAATACTTTTCTATCAAAACGTCCTGGACGTAAAAGGGCCGGGTCTAGTACATCTGAACGGTTTGTCGCAGCAATGACGATAATCCCTTCATTTCCCTCAAAACCATCCATCTCAATCAATAGTTGGTTCAAGGTTTGCTCACGTTCATCATTTCCTCCACCGAGGCCGACACCACGTTGGCGACCAACAGCATCAATTTCATCGATAAAGATAATAGCTGGCGCTGCTTTTTTGGCATCTTCAAAAAGAGAACGAACACGACTAGCTCCAACTCCGACAAACATTTCTACAAAATCAGAACCTGAGATACTCAAGAATGGAACACCTGCTTCTCCGGCGACTGCTTTAGCAAGCAAAGTTTTACCTGTTCCCGGAGGTCCCTCCAGAAGGACACCTGCTGGAATACGAGCCCCAAGTTTTGTAAATCGTTTTGGATCTTTTAAGAATTCAACAACTTCAACTAGTTCTTGTTTTTCTTCCTCAGCTCCAGCAACATCTGAAAATCTTACTTTAATATCTTCTTTATTTGCAGCTTTAGCCTTACTACGTCCAAAACTCATTGGATTACGGCCATTTCCTCCTCCCATATTTCCCATCATAGAGAATAGGAAGAAGAATAAAATTCCAAATGGCACAATGGATACGAGTAGATTAATCCACATACCACTTGAACTTTCATGCTTAACAGTTACTTCTGCTTTATGGTCAGTAGCAAGTTTTTGCAATTCTGATACGGTAGTATCTGCAGGAAGAATAGTGCTGGTAAATTTCTCTACCTTAGTAACAGATGGCGTGAAAAACTGAATGCCTGTTTCTTCTCTACTTGTTTTAGGATTTTTATAAACACCCGAAACTTCGATAACACTGCCATTTGGTTGGTAGGTTAATTCTTTTACATTGTCATCGGTAATTTCTTTTACCAATTCTGTATAATTAATTTGCTCACTTTTCCCTGCAACACTACCTGTACTAAAATACTGGTAAGCTGTAACTAGGAAAAAAATAAGTAATAACCATAGAAATGGATTTTTAATTAAACCATTATTTTGTTTTTTCATTAAAAATTATTCTTTCTAATTTGAATACACGTCTTCTTTCAATACTCCAACATAAGGAAGATTACGATAATTTTCTTTGTAGTCTAAACCATAACCTACTACAAACTCATTTGGGATAGTAAAGCAGGTATAGTCTGCCTCAATTTCTACAACACGTCCTTCTGGTTTATCCAACAAGGTTGCAATCTTAACAGAAGCTGCTTCTCTTGCAATAAACATATCTCGCAAATTCTTCAAAGTTTGACCTGTATCAATGATATCTTCTACAAATAGAACATGTCTTCCTTTGATATCTTGAGTCACATCTTGTTTAATATTGATAACACCACTACTTGCTGTTCCACCATGGTAGCTAGAAACCATCATGAAGTCCATTTCAATATGTGTATCAATATGTTTAACCAATTCAGCCATAAAAGGAATAGATCCTTTTAAAATCCCGACTAAGATTGGATTTTTTCCTGCATAGTCTTTAGTGAGTTGAGCACCTAATTTTTTAGCAGCTTCTGTAATTTCATCGTGTGAAACGAGAATTTTTTTAATATCGTTTTCTAACATTTTTTTACCTATCTATTTTTTCTATATAAAGTACAGTGTTCATTATATCATTTTTCGTGTTTTTACTCAAATTACTGGTCGCAATTCCCAAAATTGAGACAATTTCACCAAATTGCTCAATAATCAGAGCAGATTTTCGCTTTTCCATAGGGATTTTCAAATCAATAAATAAACGTCTGAGTTTTTTTCTATGCCCATTTTGAATCAAAACATCTCCTGTTTTTCGATGACGAATGTGTATGGATGTTTCACGTGAAACAGGTATTTGTTGAATTGATTCACCTTCTAATGGAAGTCCAAAAGAAAATAAATATCCTTGATAAGCTACCTGATTTTGATAGTGTAACACAAGTTCATCTTCCTTTTCATCAGCCTGCGGACTGATTTTACAAATCTGAAACTGTTGGTACTCTTTTATCAATTCATAGCCATTTTTAATCGGATGACGATACTGGCTTTTAGATTTTAAAATCTGCTGAACTTCAGCAAACTGAGCTTTTGTAAGATTCAAATCTGGAAAACGATTCAGATAAGTTTGAAGTAAAACTCTTTGTGTAGACTCAGAGTAAGAAAATAACTGCTGTAAATCTTCCACATTAATATTGTTAGATAATTCAGCTATTGCCAAATCATAATCTAAAATTTCATTGCCAATGCCTAAGATTGCATCCCTAAATCGAGGATTTTCTTTTTCCAATTCTGGTAAGTAAGAGTTTCGAATACGATTTCGAAAATAATGATTCTCCTGATTTGATGTATCTTCAAAGTGAAAAATTGGTGGAAAGTCTTTTTTCTGGAAATGCAAGAAGGGCCGAATAAGTTCTATCTCTCCGACTACTTGCTTCTCCTTAATTCCTGATAGATAGCGCAAGCGAGTTCCTCGAATCAAGCGCATCAAAATCGTTTCCACCTGATCATCCGCATGGTGGGCAGTGACTAAAGCTGTCGCACCTGTCTTTTTCATAACCTCTTGAAAAAAATCATAACGAAAATTTCGTGCACGCGCTTCTGAAAATTCTCCTGAAAAATTGCTGATATAAATAGGAAGCTCTGCTTCAGCAGCCAACTTCCTTAATTCCTTTTCTTCCCAATCTGATTCAATTCTCTGCTTATGATTCACATGAGCCAGAATCAATTCAATCTCTAACTCTTTTTGATAAGTAGACAATACCTTAAATAGAAACATAGAATCTAATCCACCAGAAAGAGCTAGAACCGCCTTAGCATGCTTTTTGAAATATCCCTTCTTAAGAAAATGATTTAAAAAATCTTGTTCCCTCATTTTAGAACCTCATAAACATCCTTGGCTATCTGAGAAATCGTATCATAATCAGAATTCTTAGTGAAAATAGAAAGAATAAATGGAGAATCTGCGTAGACAACACCCGTATCATGCTTAAATTCGTCCGCATCCCCAATTTTATGAGCTACCTTCACAGAAACACCTTTGGCAATTCGCTGATTATCAAAATCTGTTTTAGTCAAAGACTCTAGCACAAATCCATTTTGGTTATAAATAGCTTCCATGACCTTCCCGGCCATCTTGGAAGAAATCAATTTTTCTTTTAGATCCCAATCATCTCCCATAATGGCAGACATCTTGGATTTGAATGTGGCATCAGATTGGTTTGAAATGTAATAACCCAATAGATTATGAGCTACATTATCAGATTCTTTAGATACTTTTGTGATTAAGTCCTTGAGAGAATACTCTTTATTATCCTCTTTTTTAGGAAGACTACCACTTCCTTCTGGTTTATAAGAACCTGGAAAATCATTGACTGCTGATACGTATTTTACAGTCGTATCTAACTGATAAAGACCCTCATTTATTTTTTCTTGCGCATAATAGAGATAAGGGAGTTTCAAAATACTAGCTGCATACATCTTTTCATCTTGATTGATACCAGCTTCTTTTCCATTAGTCAGTTGCTTAACATAAATAGAGAATGAATTCTTCTGATATTTTTCAGATAACATTTCTTGAACTTTACTCATCCGATTATCTTCTTCAGAAGTTGATTCCTTATCTACCCATCCAGCCTGATCAATATGTAGAAATTCTTTTCCTTCTACAAACATGGTCTTATCGATTGATACTTGCGAATAAGCTGATGAGGATGATTTCACTTCTTTTAAATCATAAGGGCTATTATACAGTTTAAAGTCAGATTCTAACCATACTTGTTTTATTGTTGGAGTCACCTCTGACTGATCATATAAAAATCGTTTGTCTGCAGCAATAAATTGATGGTTGGATAGCTTAAATACCGGAATTCCTTGTTTATTTAAACGCCACTCGGTTATTTGAAAACTTGTTTTGGGAGTTAATTTTCCAGATTCCACTACTAAATCTTCATTCGCATAAACAGGAACCTCTCCATAAACCATAGGAGAACTTAATTTTTCTCTAAAATAAATACCAAAGTCAGATTGTGAAAGGTAATAAATTTCTTTCGAAGTATAGACGACTTCTTTTTCTGTGCTAACAACTTTTGAAATGGTCAAAAAACTTGGTAGCAACAAAATAATTAAGAATTTACGCATTCTTCCTTTCCTTTTCTTCTTGTAAACGCAATAATTGATTTTTATCAGCCAATTCTTCCAGCTTTTCATCTGACAAACTCAAAAATTGCTCTATTACGTCTAGTAAATTTTCCATTTTATCACCTTTGAAGCAAGTCAGGAATCGTATAAACTATTTCCCTCGACTTAGAATAATAGTACTTCGCTCGTGTATATTTGGCAGCATAATCCTCATCTTTCAACTTGGTAGCAAATGCTGTCTCCTTATCCTTTTCATCACTCAAAGTTTGATACTGAGTTTGCAATTCTGATAGTTGCTGACGTCGTTGGAGTAATTGCTGATAACTCTGCGCTAAATTAAAAGTTGGCAAGATAAATAATAGCATAATCAAAATCAATACCCACCCCATAAAACGATTCCGTTTTTGTCGTTCTTTCATCAGGTAGCGACGACGTTGATATTCATTTTGGATAAAAGAATTATTCAATTGTACGATATTTTTAGACATTTTCTTCTACCCGTGTTTCACTGATAATTTCATACATGCCTGCTGCATCTTCTTTTTTTGTACTATCTTTCATCTCTAGTACTTTGACAAGTAGCAACTTATTGCCAAAGCGAATTTCAACTTGGTCATTAACTTTCAAGTCCGTTGAACTTTTGGCCAAGATTCCATTCACCTTGATTCTACCTTTATCTGCTACTTCCTTTGCGACTGTACGACGCTTGATAATTCGCGATACTTTTAAATATTTGTCTAATCTCATCCTTATTACCTCAACTTATTATTGTACCATTTTTATCTATTTTATAGAAGAAAAATATCAAATGGAATTTTCTTTCTTAGACTCTTTTATCTTTAATAAACTTTCTCCAAAAATCAGCAGACCTTCTAAAATTTCATAATCTTTCTTATTTTGGACATCAAATACAAGCTCCATTAATCCCTTATTCTCAGCGATGCCTGCTTTTAAGTTCGTTGCGGATAAAGCTTTAAAATAATCTTGAGCCAAAAACAGTCGTTGAGTGACTTTTTCAAATTGAACTGTAATTTTATTATCTTTTCTTTCCACACGTTGAACAAAGACCTTGTCAAGATAAGACTTAACCAAACCAATCTCTAAAAGATAGGCTACTACATCTGGGTATTCTCCAAAACGGTCCATCAGCTCTTCTTGTAACTCCTCATAATTGACACGGTTGTCAATTTGACGAATTTTCTTGTAAATTTCAATCTTATGTCGTTGATCAGAAATATAAGTATCAGGAAGATAGGCATCAATTTGCAAAATCAACTCAGCATTCCCTTTGGTTCTTGTGTTAGTGTTAGCATTACCGTTTCGTTTAGCAATAGCTTCCTCTAGTAACTGCGAATACAATTCAAAACCAACAGAATCAATGAAACCAGACTGGGATTTTCCTAGGAGATTTCCTGCTCCACGAATCGAAAGATCTCGCATAGCAATCTTAAATCCGGATCCCAATTCTGTAAATCCTTTGATTGCCTCTAATCTCTTTTCAGAGACTTCACTGATTGATTTTTCTGGACGATACATGAGGTAGGCATAAGCAATACGATTACTACGACCGACTCTTCCTCTTAACTGATACAAGGTTGACAAGCCCATATGGTCCGCATTTTCAATAAATAAAGTATTAGCATTTGGAATGTCCACCCCTGTCTCAATAATGGTAGTCGTCACCAAAATATCGTATTGTCCCTCAATAAAGTCTAGTAGAGTATTTTCCAACTGTATTTCACTCATTCGACCATGAACGTAACCAATCGAAGCCTCTGGAATCAACTCCTGTAATTCTGAAACCTTCTGGTCAATCGTGTCAACTTTGTTGTAAAGGTAGTAAACTTGACCTCCACGCTCCATTTCACGTAAGACAGCATCACGAATGACACTATCATTCTTTTCTAAAACATAGGTTTGCACTGGATAACGATTAGTCGGCGGAGTTTCAATAACAGACAAATCTCTGATTCCCAGCATAGACATATGAAGGGTACGAGGGATTGGAGTAGCTGTCAAGGTTAGGACATCCACTTGTTTCTTCAGTTCTTTCAAGGTTTCCTTATGCTTGACACCAAATCGCTGTTCCTCATCAATAATCATCAAGCCCAAATCAGCAAACACAACATCTTTTGACAAAACACGATGGGTTCCAATCAAAATATCAACTTGACCCTTTTTCAATTTTTCAAGTGTTGCAGTCTGCTCTTTTTTACTTCTAAAGCGACTCAACACATCAATATTAACTGCAAAATTTTGGAACCGTTCCTTAAAATTCGTATAGTGCTGTTGCGCTAAAACCGTCGTCGGAACTAGAACGACAACTTGTTTGTGATCATTGACTGCCTTAAAAGCTGCACGCATTGCAACTTCAGTCTTTCCAAAACCAACATCCCCAACTAAAAGTCGATCCATTGGCTGAGAAGCTTGCATATCTCTCTTGATTTCCTCAATACTACGAAGTTGATCATCCGTTTCAACATAAGGGAAAGCATCATCAAAAGCATCTTGCTCTTCATCATCGGCTGAGAAAGCAAAGCCCTTCAACTGACTGCGTTCAGAATAGAGTTTGATTAAATCATCAGCTATATCCTCTACCTGGTTCTTAACTTTTTGCTTGGCCTTTTTAAAATGACCGTCATTTAATTTATTGAGTTTAGGAGCTTTCCCATCACTTGAAATATATTTGGACAGTAGATGAATCTGTTCCACTGGTATGGAGATTTGATCCCCATTTTGATACTGGACACTGACATAATCACGGTGAATCCCCTTAATTTCAATGGTTTCAATTCCTAGATATTGACCAATCCCATGAATATGGTGAACAACGTAATCCCCTTTTTCAAGTTCATTATAATCTTTTAAGCGCTCTGCATTTGAAACATGTTGTCTTCTAAAACGACGTTTTAATTTCTTTTGAAAAATCTCATGTTCAGTAATCACCAGAATTTTTTCATCTACAAAATGAAAACCATGTCTGAGGTTACCCTCAATTAAGTTTACAGATTGTTGACAGATTCTTGACTTATCTCTAGAATCCAATTTAATCTGGTATTCCTCTAAAACATCCTCCAATGCTTTACTTCCCATTAAATTGCTAGACTGCAGGATAATAGTATAATTCATTTTTTTGTATCGTTCAATTTCTTCTTTTAGAAAAGAAAACTGATTGAAAAATTCCTGCATAGGATATTGATTGAATTGATAAATTTTGTCAAATTTGAGATTTCCTAAACCTTTTTGAAGATTAGAGAAAAAGGTCACTGGACTTTGTTTTTTATAGATTTGTTCAATATCAGCAAAATACTGCATATCAGAAAATGCTTTACTATTCTGTAATTCTTCTGTAAAGTACTGCGCTAATTCTCTTTCAAAGACTTCATACTGATTCATTAATTTTTGGTAATCATCAAAGAATATTGGAGTATCTTTTTCAATATAGTCAAATACAGTCCATGTCTTATCATAGCATAAAGATAAAAATTTCCGTGAATCAGAATGAATTTGTTTTTGGTGAAAACTTGAAAGAATTTCTTCTAAGTATGATTTTAAAATAGGTGATAACGTTTTTGAAATTTGTTTTTCTAAAGCTGACTGACCTCGTTGATAATCCTTTTCTCTCAAAAGCATATCACTAGCTGGAAAGATGGTGAGTTCTGTCTTATTTTCTTTCGATAATTGTGTTTCTACTTCAAATGACCTAATACTATCAATTTCATCACCAAAAAACTCAATTCGGCAAGGTTCTAACTGGGATATTTCAAAAATATCTAAAATATCTCCTCGCAAACTAAATTCGCCCTGAGTTTGTACTTGAGTGACTTTTCGATAGCCATTTTCCTTTAACTGATGGATAAACGCATGTTGGTCATATTCTTCACCAACTGAGATTTTTACAATACTATCCTTGAATACATTTGGAGACGGTAAAATCAATCGACTTGCTGCGATATTACAAACTAAAATCCCTCTCTTAAATGAAGCAGTCAAAAAACGCAAGGCTTCAACCCGTGAAATGATTTTTTCTTGTGAAGACATCAAAAACTCGACCATAGGGGAGTCATCTACCAAAAATGGATAGACAAATTCCTCACCCAAGATAGAAATAAGATCACTAACCAGTCCTTCTGCCTCTCCATAAGTGGACGTCAGTAACACAATCTTATCTTCTTTTTCTAAACTGCTTGCAATTGCAAGAGCCTTAGTAGACGTTGATAAACCAAGTATTAGTTGTCTTTTCTTATCTGTCAGATTTTGATGCCATTTTTTAATCTGATCATTTTCTGAGAATAAGTCTAATAAGGTCACCATTTATCCATTATACCTCTGCATTGTTTTCTCAAAATTTTTCTCTTGTAAATAGTAGTTTACAGAATCGTCAACCTTGTCAATAGACTGTAAAATATCAATATAATCATCCTTGTCAAACTTACTCAAAACATGGTGAACAACTGACATACCATTTTTAGGTCTTCCGATTCCAATCTTAACACGATTAAAGACCTGAGTTCCAATATGTTGAATAATAGACTTAATACCATTGTGACCACCTGCTGAGCCCTTTGCTCTTAAACGAATCTTTCCAACTTCCATGTCAAGATCATCGTAAATGATGAGTAAATCTTCAATATTCAAACCATAGTAAGTCAATAAAGCATGAACCGCTTTTCCACTTTCATTCATAAAGGTCGTTGGTTTGACAAGATAAATTTTTTCTCCATTTAGGAAAAAGGATGCTAGGTCAGCTTGAAATATCTTATCATGTGTAAAAGTGACATTCTGTTTCTTCGCTAGTTGGTCAATCAACATAAATCCAACATTGTGTTTTGTTTCAAAATATTTATCCCCTGGATTTCCCAAGCCTACAAGTAATTTGGTCATTTATTTTTCCTTTCAAAAGCCAAAAGGGTTGGAATTTTTTTCCAACCTAATTGACACCATTTATTAATTTTTTAGACATTAAAGCGAAATTCCATGATATCGCCATCTTGAACGATATATTCTTTTCCTTCTTCACGCAAGCGTCCAGCTTCTTTTACCGCTTTTTCAGATCCGTATTTCACTAGATCCTCATATGACATGGTTACTGCACGAATAAAGCCTTTTTCAAAGTCTGAGTGGATAATCCCAGCTGCTTGAGGAGCCTTCATACCACGTTTGAAAGTCCAAGCGCGAACCTCTTTTTCACCAGCTGTGAAGTAAGTTCCCAATCCAAGTAAGTGGTAAGCTGCACGCGTCAACTTATCTACACCTGATTCTGTCAAACCAATGGCTTCAAGAAACTCTTTTTTATCATCATCGTCTAACTCAGAAATTTCTTCCTCAGCACGCGCAGAAATAACGACTACTTCAGCATTTTCGGTCGCTGCAAATTCACGAATTTGTTTGACATAGTCGATAGAGTCAGGTTCTGAAACCACATCCTCGTCAACATTAGCAACATAAAGAACTGGTTTTGTCGTCAAAAGGAAAAGACCTTTTACAACCTTTTGTTCCTCATCTGTAAATTCGATGGTGCGAGCTGATTTTCCATCTTCAAGGACTGGTTTAATCTTTTGAAGAACATTGAATTCTGCTACTGATTCTTTATCTTTTTGCGTGCGTGCCATCTTTTCTACACGCGCATAACGCTTATTGACTGATTCTAAGTCTGCAAGAATCAATTCCAGGTTAATGGTGTCAATATCTGCAAGTGAATCCACAAAGGCGTCTTCACGTCCTTGCTCGCGCATCACATTTTCATCATCAAAAGCACGAACTACGTGAACAATCGCATCTACTTCACGAATATTGGCTAAGAATTTATTCCCTAGCCCTTCTCCTTTTGAAGCTCCTTTTACAATCCCTGCAATATCTGTAAATTCAAATGTTGTTGGCACTGTCTTTTTAGGAGTAATCATTTCAGTTAGTTTTTGTAGGCGTTCATCTGGAACTTCAACCATTCCAACGTTTGGATCAATCGTCGCAAATGGGTAGTTTGCTGCCTCTGCTCCTGCTTTTGTAATTGCATTAAATAGTGTTGATTTACCAACGTTTGGCAAACCAACGATACCTGCTGTCAAAGCCATATTTCTCATTCTCCGTTTTCATTTCAATCCCTAATATTATAACACAAAAAGGGATAAAGTGCTAACCCTCTAACTAAGGGTTCTCAGTCAATAATTTTATTCATTTTTCGATCAAAATCATAGCGTCCCATCATGACAACATGGTCACAATTACTGCATTTTATTTTGATATCTGCTCCTACACGTGTAATTTCCCAACGATTGGCCTTTTTACCTGTTGACTTGATGGTGCAAGCATGTGGTTTTTTCATTTCAACAAAATTTCCAACTTGATACATACTATTCTCCTTTTCTTTTTCGATTATATCATAAAAGAGGCGAGCTAAGCTCAACCTCTTTCACTTAATTTGTACGAACTGGTGTAATGAGCTGCATGAAGTCTTCGTCAGTATCTGCTGGCACAAGAGTAAATGGACGAACAGCTGAGATAAAGCTAATGGTAACCTTTTCGCTATTTAAAGCTTTAAGAGAATCAATTAAGTAAGTTGGGTTGAAACTAATGGTCAAATCTTCACCAGTAACCTGATCAGTATCGATTTCTTCGTTTACTTTACCAACTTCTGGAGAGTGAACATGGGCGCTAACAATACCACCTTTAATTTCAAGTTTCACAGTACCATTTTGAGTCGCACTTGATAAAAGACGAGCACGCTCCATTGACTGGCGTAAGTTTACCACATCAAAAGTAATAGTAGTGTTAAAGTCTGTTGGAATCAAGCGATCTGTATCAGGATAGTTTCCTTCTAGGAGACGAGTATAGAAGCTAATATTTTCGCTTCTAAAGAGGATTTGGTTATTGGCAAAGAAAATCTCTACAGTTTCGATATCATCTGTAAATACCACTGAAAATTCGCGTAGAGAACGGCTAGGAATCACGACATCAAAATCATCACTATTTTTCTCAAGCATTAATTTTTTCTGGCTTAGACGATGAGAGTCTGTTGCCACTGTTTTTAGCTCCTTATGCTGACTCAATACAAAATGAACACCTGTTAAAATTGGACGACTTTCTTGTGTACTTGCAGCAAAAGCTGTTTCATTGATAATTTTCTTGAGCAATTTTGTTTCAAGAACCAAAGGAGTGCTTGCTGAAATTTCTTGGATTCGTGGATACTGTTCACTATCTTTTCCTTTTAAGGTAATTTCTGATTTGCCGCTGGTTAAAACAATTTGATTTTGTTCAATTTCTTTAAAATCAAGAGTTACATCAGGTAGGCTAGATACCACATTGATAAAGAAAGAAGCTTCAAGAAGGATCGAACCTAAAGAAGTAATTAATAGACCAGCATCTTCATTTTTTTGAGAAATAAAATTTTCAATTGAAATTTGACCATTTGAACCAATTAAAGTAACACCTTCATTGGTCACGTCAATTTTGACAGTTGATAAAATAGGAATGGCATTTTTAGAACTAATAGCTCTTTTAGTTGTATTTAAGGCTTGTAGAAATAAATTTTTATTAATTGAAAAATGAATCATGGATTCTCCTTTATTTATTTTTAGTATTAGAAGGATAATAGTAATAATAGAGTCTGTGAAATCTGTGGAAAACAGACTTTAAACAAGTCATATCAAGTTTTTTGGCTTGTTTAAAAAATGTGGATAAAAAAGATAATAAAGTAAAAGTTATCCACAACTTATTTGATTTTCTTTTTGATTGATTCAATTTCTAAGCGTAAATTATCGTCTTCATCAATCAAAGATTTAATTTTAGCATGGGCATGAATAACTGTTGTATGATCTTTTCCACCAAATTCCTTCCCAATTTTTGGAAGACTATTATCTGTTAGTTCTCTAGATAAATACATGGCTACTTGACGGGCTAACACAATGTTTTGAAGGCGTCTGCTTCCCTTCATTTCTTTGACACTAACTCCATAGAAGTTACCAACTTCATTTTGGATTTTGTCAATTGGGATGACGAGCATTTGGCTAACATCTTGTTTTCGAGCTCTAATAGCTTCTGCAGCAATATCAATAGTGATATCCTTGATATTTTTTACTCTGGCAATTAAAGTGATGTCGTTTATGGCTCCCTCAAGATCTCGAACATTTGAATCAAATTGCCCAGCTAGGTATTCTAGAGTATCACTTTGGAAATTGTAGCCTAAATGTTCCGTTTTACTTTGTAAAATGGCAATGCGTGTTTCAAAGTCAGGGGGTGTGATAGTTTGTGTCAATCCCCAACTAAAGCGCGTGACAAGCCTCTCCTCGAGCCCTTCTAAATGTTTTGGACTACGATCACTGGTTAGGACAATCTGTTTTTGCTTGTCATGAAGGGCGTTAAAGGTATTGAAAAATTCTTCCTGAGTTGCGACTTTTTTTCCGCTGAGTGACTGGATATCATCGATTAACAAAAGATCAAGACTACGATAGGTTTTTTTAAATTTTTCCATTTCCCCAAGTCTTAGGTGATCAAGAAAGTCATTAATAAAGCTTTCAGCAGGTATGTATTTGACACGTGCATTTGGAATATTTTTTAGAATTTCATTTCCAATAGCGTTTAATAAGTGAGTCTTACCAAGGCCTGGTCCTCCATAGATAAAAAGAGGGTTATAGGTCAGAGCCAAATCTTCAGAGACAGCTAAAGCGGCTGATACAGCCCAAACATTTCCATCCCCTTGAATAAAGTTATCAAAGGTATACTTTTCTTTTAATCCCGTATCTGAATAAGGAATAGATACTAACTTTGGACTATAGTCATAAAGAGTTAAATTTGTAGCTTCTTCAACTTGTGAGCTAGTCGTATCTTGAGGTTTGGTGAAAATATAGTGGGGAGTTATTTCAGCGTCATAAATTTCAAAACCAGCTACTACAATAATATCTTTTAGTTGTTTTTCCCAGACCATTTCCATTTCAGAGCGAGGTAGAAATATAGTGGCAACATTTTCCTCTACCTTGATGAGTTCAGCTTGAATAGCATAGAAATCATACATGGATCGAGTCAGTCTTTCTTGTGCAAATTCTAATATACGATTCCAAAATTGTTTTTCTTTCAATCTTTTCTCCTCCTTTACTATTTAAAAGTTTAATACTAGAGATATTTTACCATAGATAGCAAGAATTTTCCATAAGCTGTGAAAAATAATCCACAATGTTACCAAACTTTATCCACAGGTTGGGGATAAAAGAAGAAATTATTGATTTATTAAGCTTTTTATCGAAAAACATAGTGGATAACCTTGTGAGATAAAAAAATAAAAGAACAGCCTTATTTCAGGCTGTTGATAATTCTACTATATTCTTCTTGATTTGAAAAAGAAATAATGATTTTTCCACTGTCTTTTTTAGATAGTTTAATTTCTACATCTAATCCGAGTAGTTTTCTTAACTGTTTTTCTTCATTTTGTATGAAATGATTCGTTTTTTGCTGTTTCTTTTGTTTTTTCTCTGTCAGAAGAGCTTCTAACTTCCTTACAGAAATATCTTCTTCTATAATCCGTTGAAAGAAATAGTCTTGTTGTTCCTTATTTAACCCAACTAGGGAACGCGCATGGGCTTGTGATAGTTTGCCATTTTCTACTTCTGAGAGAATCTGTTCTGGCAAGGAAAGTAAACGAATGGAGTTGCTGATATATGGACGAGACTTGCCCATTTTATCTGCAATTTCAGCATGGGTGAATCCTTTCTCTACGAGAGATTCATAGGCGCGTGCTTCTTCTATTGGGTTTAAATTTTCTCTCTGTAAATTTTCAATAATGGACTGAACCATCATCTCTTGGTCTGAAATCTGTTTAACAACAGCTGGGATAGACCGTAGACCAGCTAAAAGTGAAGCCCGATAGCGTCTCTCTCCTGCAAGGATTTCATAACCAATAACAGGAGATTGACGAACAATAATCGGTTGAATGACCCCATTTTCTTTGATAGACTGTGCTAGTTCATCTAGTTTTTCTCTATCAAATTCTTTTCGGGGTTGATAGGGATTTTTTTGTATATCTGTGATAGAAATCATTTCAAATTTTTCCATGATTCTACACTAACACATCTTTTCTCTTATGTAAAGCTTTCTTTACATAGATGTCAATTAAGATTCTAAATCACCTGAACTCTTGTCAAGTTTAATAGATGTAGTTTCTTCTTTACCGTTGCGATAGTAAGTGATCTTAATGGTGTCTCCGATAGAATGATTGTAAAGAGCACTTTGTAAGTCTGTTGATGAAGCAATCTCTTTGTCATCTACTTTTGTAATTACATCGTATTTTTCAAGGTGACCATTGGCAGGCATATTACTTTGTATCGAACGAACAACTACACCAGATGTAACATTACTTGGAATATTGAGTCTTCTGATGTCGCTTGTACTCACATTAGATAAATTAACCATCTGGATTCCCAAAGCTGGACGCGTCACTTTTCCGTTTTTTTCTAACTGTTCAATAATATTGATAGCATCATTTGCAGGGATTGCAAAACCAAGACCTTCTACAGATGTTCCTCCATTTGTGGCAATTTTACTTGAGGTAATTCCGATAACCTGTCCTTGGATATTGATCAGTGGGCCACCAGAGTTACCTGGATTAATAGCAGTATCAGTTTGGATGGCTTTTGTAGAAATGGCTTGTCCATCTTCAGATTTTAAAGATACATTTCGATTAAGACTAGATACGATACCTTGAGTGACAGTATTTGCATATTCAGAACCTAACGGACTACCAATGGCAATAGCAGTTTCTCCTACGGTTAACTTGCTAGAATCACCAAACTCAGCTACTGTTGTCACTTTTTCTGAAGAGATTTTGACGACAGCAATATCAGAGAAAGTATCCGCTCCGACAATTTCTCCAGGTACTTTAGTCCCATCTGATAATCGAATATCTACTTTGCTAGCGCCATTTATAACGTGATTGTTGGTGACGATGTAAGCTTCTTTATCATTCTTTTTATAAATAACGCCAGATCCCTCACTAGAGATTTGCTGAGAATCTGTATCAGTCTCATCATTGCCAAATACGCTATTTTGTCTATTTGCTGAATAAGTAATAACGGATACAACGGCATCTTTTACTTTATTAACAGCCTGTGTTGTTGAATTTTCGTTCTTATAGGCAGTTTGTGTAATAGTACTATTGTTGTTAGAGTTGTTTACACTACTTTTTTGAGTTAGTTGAGTTATTGAAAAACTACCCAAGGCTCCACTAAAAAAGCTAATGACGATAACGACTAATAATTGAAACCATTTTTTGTAAAATGTTTTTAGATGTTTCATATTTGCCTCCATATGTTTGAATTACTGAAAGTATAAACTGACTAGCTTAATTATAACTTAAACACAAAAGTTTTACACAAACTGTGGATAACTCTTTTGAAGCTGTGATTTTCTTAATTGAAATCTATTTTTTATTTTGTGAATAAGATGTGAAAAAATAGAGAATATGTTAGAATAGAGTCATGAAAATTAAAGTTGTAACAGTTGGGAAACTGAAAGAAAAGTATTTAAAAGATGGTATCGCAGAGTATTCAAAACGAATTTCTAGATTTGCTAAGTTTGAAATGATTGAGTTATCAGATGAAAAAACACCAGATAAGGCCAGTGAATCAGAAAATCAAAAGATTTTAGAAATAGAAGGTCAGAGAATTTTATCAAAAGTTGCTGACCGTGATTTTGTTATTGCATTAGCTATTGAAGGGAAAATGTTCTCTTCAGAAGAATTTAGTAAGCAGTTAGAAGAAGCTTCTATAAAAGGATTTTCTACTCTTACCTTTATTATTGGGGGAAGTTTAGGATTGTCATCAGCTGTAAAAAATAGAGCCAATCTTTCTGTCAGTTTTGGTCGCCTAACCTTGCCCCATCAGTTAATGAGACTAGTTCTTGTTGAACAAATCTATCGCGCTTTTACGATTCAGCAGGGATCACCCTATCATAAATAAATTGACTTTTAATTGAATTTTTGGTAGAATAATTGTGTTAGGTCTCATAGCTCAGCTGGATAGAGCATTCGCCTTCTAAGCGAACGGTCGCAGGTTCGAATCCTGCTGGGATCAATATAATAGCAAAGCTGGGAATTTTCCCGGCTTTTTTCTTAAAAAAGTACACTTTGGGAGAAAAAAATGACAGTTGAGAGAATTTTATCTAAAACGAAATTCCATTTTGTATAATGGTTTTTGTAAGTTAGCTTACAAGAAAAAACATTTTAGGAGATTTTATTATGAAAAACACAGTTAAATTGGAACAGTTTGTAGCCTTGAAGGAAAAAGACTTGCAAAAGATTAAAGGTGGGGAAATGAGACTTCCAAAAATCCTCCGTGATTTTATTTTCCCAAGAAAAAAGTAATAAAATAAGGGGAAAGAGTAATGAATTTATTTGGATTTGGGACAGTTATTGGTCATTTTTTAATTATTAGTCACAGTTACCGTTTAATTTGTAAAGGTCAAATAAAATCAAAGGAACTATATTTTTTTGGTCTCTATACATTACTAGTAGAAGCAGTACTTGAACTTTCCTTTTATCTTCTATATTTAGATGAAATAGTGATTGAAAGATTTTTATTTCCTTTGGGCCTATATTCCTATTTTCGATGGATTAAACAGTATGAGAGGGATAGAGGACTATTCCTAAGTTTACTACTATCTCTTTTATATGAGAGCACTCATAACTTTCTGTCCGTAACTTTCTCTTCTATAACAGGAGACAATTTTGTTTCACAATATCATGCCCCATTCTTTTTCGTTGTAACGGTGTTGACCTATTTTGTTGTCTTAAAAATCATTCATTATTTCCATTTGGAACTAGCCTATTTTGACAAAGACTACCTCTATCCTTTCTTGAAAAAAGTATTTTTTGCCTTACTACTGCTCCATATTGTATCTTTCGTTTCAGATATGGTAAGTACGGTTAAACATTTGAATAGTTTTGGAAGTATTTTGTCATCTATTGTTTTTATCTCGTTACTTTTGACCTTCTTTGCAATGAATTCGCATAAAGAACAAATGGAAAAAGAGATTGCTTTGAAGCAGAAGAAATTTGAACAGAAACATTTACAAAACTATACAGACGAAATTGTCGGACTGTATAATGAAATCCGTGGTTTTCGACATGACTATGCTGGAATGCTTGTCAGCATGCAGATGGCAATTGACAGTGGTGATTTACAAGAAATTGACAGAGTTTACAATGAAGTTTTGGTCAAAGCTAATCACAAACTGCGTTCAGATAAGTACACTTACTTTGATTTGAACAACATAGAAGATTCAGCTTTACGAAGTTTGGTTGCTCAGTCCATTGTCTATGCTCGAAATAATGGTGTAGAGTTTACACTGGAAGTAAAAGATACGATTACCAAGCTCCCAATTGAACTATTGGATTTGGTTCGTATTATGAGTGTTTTATTGAACAATGCTGTCGAAGGATCGGCTGATAGTTATAAAAAGCAGATGGAAGTAGCAGTTATTAAGATGGAAACTGAAACAGTGATTGTGATTCAGAATTCATGTAAAATGACGATGACTCCTTCAGGAAATCTATTTGCCTTAGGATTCTCCACTAAGGGAAGAAATCGCGGAGTCGGATTAAATAATGTGAAGGAACTACTAGATAAGTACAACAATATTATTTTAGAAACAGAGATGGAAGGCAGTACATTTAGACAAATCATTAGATGTAAGAGGGAATTTGAATGAAAGTTTTAATTTTAGAAGATGTTATTGAACATCAAGTGAGACTAGAGAGAATATTGGATGAAATTTCGAAAGAATCGAATATTCCAATATCATACAAGACAACGGGAAAAGTCCGTGAATTTGAAGAATACATTGAAAACGATGAAGTAAATCAGCTTTATTTCCTAGATATTGATATTCATGGAATTGAGAAAAAGGGATTTGAAGTGGCTCAGCTCATTCGTCATTACAATCCTTACGCTATTATCGTCTTTATCACCAGTCGATCAGAGTTTGCGACTCTAACCTATAAATACCAGGTATCAGCCCTAGATTTTGTTGATAAGGATATCAACGATGAGATGTTTAAGAAGAGAATTGAGCAAAATATCTTTTACACGAAGAGTATGTTACTTGAAAATGAAGATGTGGTGGATTATTTTGACTACAATTACAAGGGAAATGATTTAAAAATCCCTTACCATGATATTTTGTATATTGAAACGACAGGAGTCTCTCATAAATTACGTATTATTGGTAAGAATTTTGCCAAAGAGTTTTACGGTACTATGACAGATATTCAGGAAAAGGACAAACATACTCAGCGATTTTATTCTCCTCATAAGTCATTTTTGGTAAATATAGGCAATATTAGAGAGATTGATCGAAAAAATCTAGAAATTGTTTTCTATGAAGATCATCGTTGTCCTATTTCAAGATTAAAAATTAGAAAATTAAAAGATATTTTAGAGAAAAAATCTCAAAAGTGATTGACAATTAGCAAGAAATTGATATAATGGTTATATCTGCTACAGATAGAAGGTCCGTTGGTCAAGGGGTTAAGACACCGCCTTTTCACGGCGGTAACACGGGTTCGAATCCCGTACGGACTATTTTATCCGCCATAGCTCAGTTGGTAGTAGCGCATGACTGTTAATCATGATGTCGTAGGTTCGAGTCCTACTGGCGGAGTATAGATAAAAGGGAACACAGCTGTGTTCCTCTTTTTGTATCAATTTGTATCACCAAGCATTTTCATAAGGAAGTTTGTTATTTCTTGAGAACTTTCTTTTTTTCCATGTGCAATCCAAGTTTGGCAGACACCAAAAAGTGCATGAGTTAGATAGATGCTACTATATTCTAATTCAGTGGTATTTAGATTCAGTTGCATAAATCGCTTTTGTAAATCTGTACTGAGCATGATATGAAGTTTATTTCGTAAGAAATTTTGGATTTCTTTAGTCCCATTTTCAGAAAGAAGGGCAGCCAGAAGTGGTTCTGACTCTAGATATTCAAAAACTTCTAAAATAGCGTCTCTTTTGTGATGAGCATGTTTTTGAAAAATATATTCAAATGTATGAAATAGCTTGCTTTGATAGTGCTCAATCATATCATACTTATCCTTATAGTGCGTATAGAAGCTGGAACGGCTAATTCTGGCTTTTTCTACTAACTTGACAGTAGAAATTTGATCAAATGGCTGTTCCATCAGTAATTGTACCATAGCATTTTCAATAGTTCGCTTTGTTTTTAAGCGTTTGTTACTTTCTTTCATATTTCCTCCTTATAAACAAATTAGACTATATGTCTAAAAATAGATTTTTTATCTTGTAATTTAGATTTTTTAATGTATAATCTATTATATCAAAATTTTAGACAATATGTTTAAAAAAGGAGAAACTATGTTTAAAGAATGGAAATCAATTTTTAAAAAACCAACCTTTATTATTGTCATAATCGGGATTTCTCTTATTCCAGCTCTGTACAATATCATATTTTTGTCATCAATGTGGGACCCATATGAGCAATTGTCTGACTTACCCGTGGCAGTTGTAAATAATGATAAAGAGGCTTCCTATAATGGTAATACTATGGCAATAGAAAAAGACATGGTGTCCAATTTAAAAGAAAATAAAACCTTGGATTTTCATTTTGTAAATGAAGAGGAAGGAAAGAAGGGATTGGAAGATGGCGATTACTATATGGTAGTGACTTTACCAAGTGATTTATCTGAAAAAGCAGCTTCTATTTTAACGGACCATCCAGAGCAAATGCAAATTGATTATCAGACTTCAAGTGGTCATAGCTTTATTGCCAGCAAGATGAGTGATTCTGCTATGACACAATTAAAGCAGAATGTTTCTACCAATGTAACCAAGACCTATACTAAAGCTTTATTTAACAAAATGGTCGATTTAAAGGATGGCATGAGTCAAGCAGTTTCTGGTATTGAAAAATTAACTGATGGAGCGAATCAGTTAGTGACAGGAAGTCAAACATTAACTACTAACCTACACTCTTTAGCAGCTTCAAGTTTAACATTTTCAAATGGAACGGAGCAGTTTACTAAAGGATTATCCTCTTATATCTCTGGTGTTGAACAACTTCATCTTGGCTTAGGAAATTTTAATAGTGGTTTAGTGACATATACTGGTGCAGTGAGTCAATTAGATAGCGGATTAGGTCAATTAGCTTCTAAAAATCCTGAATTAGTGAGGGGAATTAATCAATTATATATTGGTGTAGAATCTTATACTGGCGGTGTTTATCAGCTCAATACTGGTCTTAATCAATTCTCATCTGGTGTTAGTGCCTATACAAATGGAGTGGGAAGTCTTGCCACAGGTGCTAATCAGTTATCCAATCAATCAGCTACACTTCGAATAGGTGTGGAGCAATTAAGTGAAGGAATTCAACAACTTTCTAGCAAGTTAGATGATTCGTCCGAGCAAAAAGATCGAATTAATCAATTATCCTCGGGTCTGAATCAGTTAAATCAAGCTATTCAAAATATTGATGTTGGAGATACAAAACAATTAGATTCTGTTTTATCAAGTATAGTATCTCTTTCTAATCAAATGTTAGCAAGTGCTCAGTCTGATAAAGCGACTACATTAGCTAATATTCAATCGACAGGAGCTTATCAATCATTGACAAGTGAGCAACAAGCTGAGATAAGTTCTTCTGTATCTCAAAATTCGACTGATAGTATTCAATCGGCTCAGTCAATAATAGCTTTAGTACAAGGTTTACAGGGAAGTTTGGAAAACTTACAAAATCAATCTTCAAATCTTTCGACATTAAAAAATTAAGCTAATCAAGTATTACCGCTTGCTTCTACTTCTTTGACAGGATTGTCAAGTGGATTAACAGAAATACAGGGAGCAGTGACGAGTAAATTAGTTCCTGCTAGTCAGTCGATTGCATCAGGTGTAAACGCATATACTGCAGGTGTTGATAAAGTTTCTCAAGGTGCAAGTCAACTAAGTGAAAAGAATTCCACCTTGACAGGTAGTTTGGATCAACTAGTTTCAGGCTCAAACACCTTGACACAAAAATCTTCTATCTTGACAGCAGGAGTTGGTCAATTAGTTGAAAAAACTCCAGAATTAGTATCTGGTATTGAAAAATTATCAACTGGCTCTAACCAATTGAATCAAAAGAGTCAAGAATTAATGGCAGGAGTTGATAAATTACAATCAGGCTCTAGCCAACTAGCTAACAAATCCAGTCAGTTAATTTCAGGTGCTTCTCAATTAGAAAGTGGAGCTAATAAATTGGCAGATGGAGCTGGGAAGCTAGCAGAAGGTGTAACAAAGTTAACTTCTGGATTGGAAGGTTTACAGACAGGAGTTGCTTCTTTGGGACAAGGATTAGGTAATGCTAGTGATCAACTCAAGTCAGCATCAACGGAATCTAAAAATGCAGAGATTTTGTCAAATCCACTCAATCTTTCCAAAACTGACAATGACCAAGTTCCTGTAAATGGAATTGCAATGGCTCCTTATATGATATCAGTTGCTCTCTTTGTTGCAGCAATATCAACGAATATGATCTTTGTGAAGCTGCCTTCAGGACGTCATCCAGAGAGCCGTTGGGCTTGGTTGAAATCTCGAGCTGAAATAAATGGTATTATAGCTGTTTTGGCAGGAATTTTGGTATATGGAGGAGTTCATCTTATTGGTCTAACGGCTAATCATGAGATGAGAACATTTATTCTCATTATCCTAACAAGTTTAGTATTCATGTCCATAGTGACCGCTTTAACAACATGGAATAGCCGTATAGGAGCTTTCTTTTCTCTTATTTTGCTTTTATTACAGTTAGCATCAAGTGCAGGTACTTATCCACTTGCCTTGACAAATGATTTCTTTAGAGCCATTAATCCTTGGTTACCAATGAGTTATTCAGTTTCGGGATTACGACAAACAATCTCTATGACAGGAAATATTCATCATCAAGTCATCTTACTTGTAGTGATACTAGCTCTATTTACTGGTTTAGGTATGCTAGCCTATCAACCTAAGAAAATGGAGGAAGATTAAAAAATCGACCAAGCAACTGGTCGATTTTTTAAGCCTTAGATAATTTTCGTCTGCGATTATAGATTCCAAATAGTAAGAGAGAAGTAAAGGAACAGATTGTTCCAGTAATAAAACCATTGGGAATAAAGGAAAGTGTAATAGTTCCTTTTCCCTTAGGAACGTCAACTTTCATAAAGCCAGTTTGAGCTTGTTTAATTTCTATTTTCTTACCATTTTGGTAGGCAGACCAACCTTTGTCATAAGGAATGGTGA
This sequence comes from Streptococcus sp. 2741, assembly GCF_013276315.1. Taxonomy (NCBI): domain Bacteria; kingdom Bacillati; phylum Bacillota; class Bacilli; order Lactobacillales; family Streptococcaceae; genus Streptococcus; species Streptococcus sp. 2741. Next base: position 23,490 of record NZ_VMKU01000006.1, read on the forward strand.
AGAAAATAGATGTATCTTGTTGAACATCATATGTAGCAAAAACCTTGTTTTTAGAAGTTGATACTGTTACAGGCTGTTCTTTAATTTTTTGAATTGCCTCGGTGAAAGTTTTGGTATCTAAACGATAGAAGGTAGGAGATTCAAATGATACTTGTGAATTTCCAGGGAAACTAACATTGATATTGAAAGTCTTTTTCTCTTTTGTATAGCCTAGATTAAAGAAGGAGAATGCATTATCAGTTGTAAAAGTTTTCTTTTTCCTATTGACAAGGATGTCAACCTTTTTTTGTTTGTCATTAGAAAAGTGAAGGTTTGTGAAAGAAAGATAAACTTGGCTGTTTTCTGGAACTTCAATTTGATACTGGATTGATGCATCTTCATTTGAAGAGCTTGTAACACTAATCAAATCATCAGTATATTCAGTTTTTTCATAAGGTATTGGAGAAAAATAATCAAAATTGACGTTAGCAAGTTGATTTAAAAACGAGGCCTGATTATCTAGAGTATGTTCAGTGAAATTGACATCATTGTAAACAGATTGACTAGCAAAGGCAATCGGAAGAGAGAATTGATTTTCATATAGGGTAAGATTATCTTTTTGATATACATCTTGGAAACCATACTTATCAATAGGGTTTTCTGAGATATTATACTGGATGCCAAATAAACTATCAGCCAAAATACTATTATTGGCATAGCGGAGATTGAGATTAGTCCCAGAGGATTTAAACCCAAGTTTATCCAAAGTAGAGCTTGCTGAACGATTTCGAACAGATGAAAATTGAGAGATTCCATTGTAGTTGAATTTCATACTGTCATTTCCTGTCTGAGTCTCTAGTTTCTCAGTACGAGTAAATTGATTTCCAATATATGTTGAGAAAGATTCCATAGCTGGGATCTCTCGATGATATGAACTTCGAGAAGCAAAGCCCCATTCTTTAGCAATTCCGTCCATTTGAGATGAAGCATTTAAACTTATTTCAACTATTATAAATAAAGAGATTAGAATGGCAAATAGATTCACAGATATAAACTTTTTGATAACTGCAAGGAGTAAAAGCGAATAGACAACCAAAAATTCAAGAGTAAGCAGAATATTCAAATCTGTTAAAAAAGAATAATGTGATTTTAGATAGATGGTAGCTAAAAATCCTGTTACTATAAGAAAAAGCGAAACTAAAAAATTCCAGATTTTAAGTTCTTTCAGACGATTTAAGACTTCCGCTGCTGTGTAAATTAACAAGGTAGAGAAAATCCAAGCATAGCGATGTAAAAACATGTTTGGAGTATGCATGCCTTGCCAAAATAAATCAAGAGCTTCAATATAAAAGCTTGCAATTAGAAATGCAAAGAAGATTGCATAGATAAGTTTCACGTGAAACTTAATGGATGTCAGTGTAAAAAATAAAATGGTCAAAATAAAGGGAAGTAGTCCAACAAAAATCATTGGGATAGCCCCATACTTTGTTGTATCAAAGGAACCGATGAATTGCTTAGCAAAGAGATCAAGATACCAGCTACTTTCAGTTTGAAACTTTGTAACTTCAGTCAATTTTTCCCCATGTGTCTGTAAATCAAACAGAGTGGGAAGAGTCATAATCAAACTAGCCATACCAGCTAAAAAGGAGATAACTATGAAATCAAGAAAAGATGATTTTCGAGTTTTAAAGTCCCAAGAAATTTGGCAGAGATACCAGAAAATAAGAAACAATGCTGTCATATAGCCAAAATAATAATTTTGAATAAATAATATTGACAGACTTGTAAAGTACAAAAGGAGTTTCTTTTCAGTTATAAGTAGGTGTAAACCAGTTATAATTAAAGGAATCAAGATAAAAACATCTAGCCAGGTTTTTATCTCTAATTGACTGACAGTGAAACTCATCAGAACATAGGAAGTAGATAAAGCTAGTTTTAAAGGCTTAGGAATCGATTGAAATAATTTATTTAAACTAAAGTAAGTTGACAAACCAATCAATCCAAATTTTAAGAGAGTGGTCAGATAGACAGCATCTGGCATATTCGACAGATTAAAAAAGTAAACTAGAGGTGAAAGGAAACTTCCTAAGTAATAACTAGATAGGGCATAGAAATTTAATCCGAGGCCACTTGTAAAGGTGTAAAACAGACTACCATTTCCATGTAGGATATTTCGTAAAGCTACATCAAAAATAACGTATTGATGAAAACCATCTCCTAATAGAGGAGAGTTGTCGCTATTCCAGTAGATACCTTGAGATAGGTATACTCCTGTCATAATGATTATGGGAATGATGAAGGAAACAAAATAGGTCCAATATGTTTTAAAAAATAATTTCATGTTACCTCATAAAATGTTAGAAAACTCAGCTGGTTAACCCAACTGAGTTTTGAAGTTTTATTTAGTCTTTCCAAAGTTCTTTAACTTTTGCTTGTACTTCTGCATTTTCTAGGAATTCATCATAGGTTTCATCGATACGGTCAATGACGCCATTTTTAGACAAGACAATGATATGGTTAGCTAGAGTTTGAATAAACTCGTGGTCATGGCTGGCAAAGATGATTGATTCTTTAAAGTTTTTCAATCCATCGTTCAAGCTTGAGATAGATTCCAAGTCCAAGTGATTGGTTGGATCATCGAGGACAAGGACATTTGATTTTAAGAGCATAAGTTTTGAAAGCATGACACGAACTTTTTCTCCCCCTGACAAGACGTTGACAGGTTTGTTAACCTCATCACCAGAGAAGAGCATGCGGCCGAGGAAGCCACGTAGGAAAGTATTATCATCTTCTTCTTTACTTGCGAATTGACGCAACCAGTCAAGGATTGACTCTCCTCCTGCAAAATCTGCCGAGTTATCTTTTGGCAAGTAAGAACGGCTAGTAGTTACTCCCCACTTGACAGTTCCTTCATAGTCAATGTCCCCCATGATTGCACGAATTAATGCAGTCGTTTGGATGTCATTTTGTCCAATAAGTGCTGTTTTATCACCTGGACGCAAAATAAAGCTGATATTATCTAAAATAGTCTCACCCTCAATCTTTACAGTTAGATTTTCTACTGTCAAGAGATCATTACCAATCTCACGCTCCGCTTTAAAGTTGATAAATGGATATTTACGACTAGATGGTACAATTTCTTCAAGTTCAATCTTATCAAGCATTTTCTTACGTGATGTTGCTTGTCTTGATTTAGAAGCATTAGCAGAGAAACGAGCAACGAACTCTTGCAATTGTTTAATTTTTTCTTCTGCTTTGGCATTACGGTCTGCTAGCAATTTAGCAGCGAGTTCAGAAGATTCCTTCCAGAAGTCATAGTTTCCGACATAGAGTTTGATTTTTCCGAAGTCAAGGTCGGCCATGTGAGTACATACTTTGTTTAAGAAGTGACGGTCGTGGGATACTACGATAACTGTGTTATCAAAGTCAATCAAGAAGTCTTCTAACCAAGTAATCGATTGGATATCCAAACCGTTGGTAGGCTCGTCCAAAAGAAGAACATCAGGTTTACCAAAAAGTGCTTTGGCAAGGAGAACCTTTACTTTCTCACCGTTGGCCAATTCGCTCATGTTTTGGTAGTGTAATTCTTCTGGGATATTTAGGTTTTGAAGGAGTTGAGAGGCTTCACTCTCTGCTTCCCAACCTCCAAGTTCGGCAAACTCTCCTTCGAGTTCGGCAGCACGAACCCCGTCCTCGTCTGAGAAATCTTCCTTCATGTAGATGGCATCTTTCTCTTTCATGATGCTATAAAGTTTTTCATTTCCCATGATAACAACATCAATGGCACGTTCATCTTCATAGTCAAAGTGATTTTGACGGAGAACAGAGAGACGTTCATCTGGACCAAGAGAGATGTGACCAGTAGTAGGTTCGATATCTCCAGCTAAAATTTTTAAAAAGGTTGATTTTCCGGCACCATTAGCACCGATTAATCCATAAGTATTTCCTTCTGTAAATTTGATATTGACATCATCAAAAAGTTTGCGATCACTAAAACGTAGTGAAACATCAGATACTGTAAGCAATGTTTTTCTCCTATATGTGTAATATATTTATTCTACTAGAAAATACGGAAATATTCAAATTTTTATCTGTCAATTTTGTGTAAATTATATTTACATTATACTTTACACAAATCCGTGAATAGTAAGGTTGATTTATTTTGATAAATTGCGGTTATTTCATTAAAAAAATGCTATAATTGAAGGGACTATATCGAAGGAGAACAAAATGACTAAACCCATTATTTTAACAGGAGACCGTCCAACAGGAAAATTGCATATTGGACATTATGTTGGAAGTCTCAAAAATCGAGTATTATTACAGGAAGAGGATAAGTATGATATGTTTGTGTTCTTGGCTGACCAACAAGCCTTGACAGATCATGCCAAAGATCCTCAAACCATTGTAGAGTCTATCGGAAATGTGGCTTTGGATTACCTTGCAGTTGGATTGGATCCAAGTAAGTCAACTATCTTTATTCAAAGCCAAATTCCAGAATTAGCTGAGTTGTCTATGTATTATATGAATTTAGTTTCATTAGCACGTTTGGAGCGTAATCCAACTGTCAAGACAGAAATTGCTCAGAAAGGCTTTGGAGAAAGTATTCCGACAGGCTTCTTAGTCTATCCAATCGCTCAAGCAGCTGACATCACAGCTTTCAAGGCTAATTATGTTCCTGTTGGGACAGATCAGAAACCAATGATTGAGCAAACTCGTGAAATTGTTCGTTCTTTTAACAATGCATATAAATGTGATGTCTTGATAGAGCCGGAAGGTATTTATCCAGAAAATGAGAGAGCAGGGCGTTTGCCTGGTTTAGATGGAAATGCTAAAATGTCTAAATCACTCAATAATGGTATTTATTTAGCTGATGATGCGGATACTTTGCGTAAAAAAGTGATGAGTATGTATACAGATCCAGATCATATTCGAGTGGAAGATCCAGGTAAGATTGAGGGAAATATGGTTTTCCATTATCTAGATGTTTTTGGTCGCCCAGAAGATGCTCAAGAAATTGCTGACATGAAAGAACATTATCAACGAGGTGGTCTTGGTGATGTGAAGACCAAGCGTTATCTACTTGAAATATTAGAACGTGAACTTGGTCCTATTCGTGAGCGCCGTATCGAATTTGCTAAGGATATGGGAGAAGTTTATAATATGCTTCAAAAAGGTAGTGAAAGAGCGCGTGAAGTTGCAGGTCAAACCCTATCTGAGGTTAAAGGAGCAATGGGACTTCATTACTTTAACTAAGTTTATTTTACAAGAAACTATCATTTCTATCTCGAAGAAAAGATAGTTTTTTATTTACCCCTGTAACATTTGACAAATTTTTATAGAATGGTATGATAGATACAATATAAAAAGAGTCAAGCTCAAAAATAAAGAAAAGAGGAAACTTCGAATGTCTAATTGGGACACTAAATTTTTGAAAAAAGGTTTTACCTTTGATGATGTATTGCTTATTCCAGCTGAAAGTCATGTGTTGCCTAACGATGCAGATTTAACAACTAAATTGGCAGATAATTTGACTTTAAATATCCCAATTATTACCGCTGCCATGGACACAGTTACAGAGAGTCAAATGGCCATTGCTATTGCTCGTGCAGGTGGTCTCGGAGTTATCCATAAAAACATGTCAATTGCTCAACAAGCAGACGAGGTTCGTAAGGTAAAACGTTCTGAAAATGGAGTTATTATTGATCCCTTCTTCTTGACGCCTGAACATACAATTGCTGAAGCAGATGAGCTTATGGGACGTTACCGCATCAGTGGTGTTCCAGTTGTTGAAACACTTGAAAATCGTAAATTGGTTGGTATTTTGACAAACCGAGATCTTCGTTTTATTTCAGATTATAACCAACCAATTTCAAACCATATGACTAGTGAAAATCTTGTGACTGCTCCTGTGGGTACAGATCTTGCAATAGCTGAGAGCATTCTTCAAGAACACCGTATTGAAAAGCTTCCGTTGGTAGATGAAGAAGGTCGTCTTTCTGGTTTGATTACTATCAAAGATATTGAAAAAGTTATTGAGTTTCCAAATGCTGCTAAAGATGAGTTTGGTCGTCTACTAGTTGCAGGTGCAGTAGGTGTTACTTCAGATACATTTGAACGTGCAGAGGCTCTTTTTGAAGCAGGAGCGGATGCGATTGTTATTGATACTGCACATGGTCATTCTGCAGGTGTCTTGCGTAAAATTGCTGAGATTCGTGCTCACTTCCCAGATCGTACTTTGATTGCTGGAAATATTGCAACTGCTGAAGGTGCACGTGCCCTTTACGAAGCAGGTGTAGATGTTGTCAAGGTTGGGATTGGACCAGGTTCTATCTGTACTACTCGTGTGATTGCTGGTGTTGGTGTTCCGCAAGTAACAGCGATCTACGATGCTGCAGCTGTTGCGCGTGAATATGGAAAAACGATTATTGCTGACGGTGGAATCAAGTATTCTGGAGATATTGTAAAAGCCCTTGCTGCAGGTGGAAATGCAGTTATGCTTGGATCAATGTTTGCTGGAACTGATGAAGCTCCAGGCGAAACTGAAATCTTCCAAGGACGTAAGTTTAAGACTTACCGTGGTATGGGATCAATTGCTGCTATGAAGAAAGGTTCAAGCGATCGTTACTTCCAAGGTTCTGTCAATGAAGCAAACAAACTTGTTCCAGAAGGAATTGAAGGTCGTGTTGCTTATAAAGGTGCTGCAGCTGATATTGTCTTCCAAATGATTGGTGGTATTCGCTCTGGTATGGGTTACTGTGGTGCAGCTAACCTTAAAGAACTACACGATAATGCTCAATTTATTGAAATGTCTGGTGCTGGTTTGAAAGAAAGCCATCCTCATGATGTACAAATTACTAATGAGGCACCAAATTATTCTATGTAAAAAAACAATGAAAAGAACTCCCGTGGAAACAGGAGTTCTTTTACAATGTTGTCAATTTTAATTTACAAAAACTTTACCATCCTGAATAGTGAAGATACTTATATTTTCTGGTAGATTTTGAAGATGGTCTAAGCTTGTTGTTGTGATAAAGGTTTGGATTGAATGAGAAATCGTTTCCAATAATTTTAGTTGTCTAGTGTTGTCAAGTTCGCTCATAACATCGTCAAGCAGTAATATTGGAGATTCTGTAGTAATGCTTTCCATTAATTCGATTTCTGCTAATTTTATAGAAAGGACGAGACTACGATGTTGACCTTGACTTCCGAAACTAGCATCCATCCCATTTATATAAAAAGAAATGTCATCTCGATGAGGACCGACACCAGTATTCTTTTTAAATAAATCTCTGAATCTACTTTTTTCTAAAGCAATTTTGAAAGATTCGGATAAGTTTTGTTTGTCAGTTATATTGACAGAAGATTGATAGGATATTGACAACTCTTCAATCTGATTAGAAAGTTCAAAATGTTTCTTACGACCAAAATGCTCTAGTTTTTTTATGAAATCTAAGCGGTGATTCATCACACGACATCCATAATCAACTAACTGATCATCCAACACTGAAAGGAAGGTTTCATCTATTTTTTGAGCTGATTTTAGATAAGTGTTTCTTTGTTTTAGGATGTGGTTATAATTGGTTAAGTCTGATAGATAGATGGGCTTGATTTGTCCAAGTTCCATATCAATGAATTTTCGTCGAACTGAAGGTGCCCCTTTAATTAGTTGTAAATCTTCAGGAGCAAATAAGACAACATTCATGTGTCCTACATAGTCTGAAAGTCGTGCCTGTTTTAAGTGATTAACTTTTGTAACACGTCCTTTTTGTGTTAGTTCAATTTCGAGAGGAATAGATCCCGTTTTTTTCTGAACGAGACCTGAAAGATGAAGTTGTTCCTCATCAAAATGAATGAGATTTTTATCTGTTCGAGTTCGATGGCTACGTGTTAAGGCTAAAAAATAGATAGCCTCTAACATATTTGTTTTACCTTGTGCATTACGTCCTAAAAAGACATTTAATTTAGGATTAAAGTCTATTTTCGTCTCTTTGTAGTTACGAAAAGTTTTGAGAGATAGGTGTTGTAGCCACATGATTATCTACCAGGGAATCGTGGAGCTTGTTTGCTTTTTGGTGATGAAGCAGGTTTCGATTTGTCTTTTTTAACTCCCTTATTCATCTTTTTGACAAGTTTAGCGATCCGTTCTTTTTCAACTTTATCAGCATGGTATTCATCTTGCTCCTCAGAAGTAGGTTGTGTCAACAAAATGTCAATATTCATGTCAGGGATGTCAATTTTATCGCCAATACGAAGTTTTTTACCGCGACGACTCTCTAATTCCCCATTAAAGTAAACAGAATGTTCAGAGAGAAAGGATTTGATAGCTCCTCCGCTATGTGTGATTCCAAGTTCTTTGAGTAGTGCTTGGAGGGTAATAAATTCTTCAAATAATTTGTATTCCATAATTCACCTCAATCTTTGGTATTATACCATATTTTCCTAAAAATAGTGAGAGAAACAGGGAGAAATGTAAGCGATTTTTATTTCAAAAGTGTTACAGAGAACAAGAAAATTTCAGGTTTTCGTGATATAATAGAAGTCTGTATATAAGGAGGTAAATCATGGAGTTAGTGCATGGAATTTCAACACATTTTATCCAATCAAAAAAGTTTAAAACAAACAAAATTACCGTGCGTTTTACCGCTCCATTATCCCTTGATACGATTGCAGGTCACATGTTGAGTGCAAGTATGCTAGAGACTGCTAATCAGATGTACCCCACTTCTCAAGATTTGAGGAGACACTTGGCCAGTCTATACGGTACAGATATGTCAACCAATTGTTTCAGAAGAGGGCAAAGCCACATTATAGAATTGACATTTACCTATGTTCGTGATGAGTTTTTAAGTAGGAAAAACGTGCTAACTTCTCAGATTTTGGAACTTGTAAAAGAAACTCTTTTTTCACCCGTAGTAGTTGATAATGGGTTTGATCCGGCCTTATTTGAAATTGAGAAAAAACAATTGCTAGCAAGTTTAGCAGCTGATATGGATGATTCTTTTTATTTTGCACATAAAGAATTGGATAAATTGTTTTTTCATGATGAACGTCTTCAATTGGAATATAGTGATTTACGAAATCGTATTTTAGCTGAAACTCCACAAAGTTCTTATTCTTGTTTCCAAGAATTTTTGGCCAATGATCGAATAGATTTCTTTTTCCTAGGTGATTTTAATGAGGTTGAAATTCAAAATGTATTAGAATCATTTGGCTTTAAAGCTCGAAAAGGAGATATGAAGGTTCAGTATTGTCAACCTTATTCCAATATCCTTCAGGAAGGTATGGTTCGGAAAAATGTGGGACAGTCTATTTTAGAGTTGGGATATTATTGCTCTGCTGAATATGGCGATGAGCAACATTTACCCATGATTGTAATGAATGGTTTACTTGGTGGATTTGCTCATTCTAAGCTCTTTACAAATGTCCGTGAAAATGCTGGATTAGCTTATACCATTTCAAGTCAGCTTGATTTATTTAGTGGATTCTTGAGAATGTATGCTGGTATCAATCGAGAAAATAGGAATCAGGCTCGAAAAATGATGAATAATCAATTACTTGATTTAAAAAAAGGTTATTTTACAGAGCTTGAGCTAGAGCAGACCAAGGAAATGATTCGTCGGTCTTTGTTGCTTTCTCAAGATAATCAAGGTTCATTGATTGAACGTGCTTATCAAAATGCCTTACTTGGAAAATCTTCAGCAGACTTTAAAGGTTGGATTGCAAAACTCGAGCAAGTTGACAAAGATGCTATTTGTAGAGCAGCTAATAATGTGAAACTACAGGCGATTTACTTTATGGAAGGAATAGAATGACAAAGGTTGTTTTTGAAGAAAAATACTATCCAGCTGTAAAAGAAATGATTTATCGAACTCGTTTGTCAAATGGATTAACAGTTGTTCTTTTGCCTAAAAAGGAATTTAAAGAGGTTTACGGGAGTGTCACTGTACAGTTTGGTTCGGTAGATACGCTTGTCACAGAAGTTGACGGAGATGTAAAAGAATATCCTGCGGGAATTGCTCATTTTCTTGAACATAAATTATTTGAGAGAGAAGATTCTAGCGATTTGATGTCTGCTTTTACGAGTCTAGGTGCAGATAGTAATGCCTTTACAAGCTTTACAAAAACAAGCTATCTTTTTTCAGCAACGGATCATTTTTTAGAAAATTTAGATTTACTTGATGAATTGGTAACATCAGCACATTTTACTGAAGATTCCATTTTAAGAGAGCAGGATATTATTCAGCAAGAACGAGAAATGTATCAAGATGATCCAGATTCGTGTTTATTCTTTTCAACCTTAGCGAATTTGTATCCAGGTACACCTTTAGCGACGGATATAGTTGGAAGTGAGGAGTCCATTTCCCAAATAAATCTAACTAATTTGCAAGAAAATTTTGCAAGATTTTACAAACCTGTAAACATGTCTCTGTTTTTAGTTGGTGATTTTGATGTAGAGAAAGTACAGGACTATTTTGAAAGAAAAAAACTGAAAGATTTAGATGTTCAGGAACTAGCAAGAGAAAAGTTTCTTTTACAGGCTGTAAAGCAAACAGACAGTATGAGAATGGAAGTATCTTCTCCCAAACTAGCGATTGGAGTTAGAGGTAAGCGAGAAGTTGCTGAGGCGGATTGCTATCGACATCATATTTTATTAAAATTATTGTTTGCAATGATGTTTGGTTGGACTTCGGATCGTTTTCAAAAATGTTATGAATCAGGTAAAATAGATGCTTCCTTATCTCTTGAAATTGAAGTAACAAGTCGTTTTCATTTTGTTATGTTGACAATGGATACGAAAGAGCCAGTTGCTTTATCCCATCAATTTAGGAAGGCCATTCGTAATTTTACAAAGGATTTAGATATTACAGAGGATCATTTAGATATTATCAAAAGAGAGATGTTTGGAGAATTTTTCAGTAGCATGAACTCTCTTGAATTGCTTGCAACGCAATATGATGCTTTTGAACATGGTGAGACAATTTTTGATTTGCCGAAAATTTTACAGGAAATTACTTTAGAGGATGTCCTTGAAGCAGGGCATCACTTAATAGATGAAGGGGATATAGTTGATTTCACAATATTCCCATCGTAGTAACCTATCATAATAGACACTAGAAAGAAGGGATGACAAGTATGAGAAAAAAAACAATTGGTGAGGTTTTACGATTAGCTAGAATCAATCAGGGATTGAGTTTAGATGAATTGCAGAAAAAGACAGAAATCCAGTTAGATATGTTGGAAGCAATGGAAGCAGACGATTTCGATCAACTTCCAAGTCCTTTTTACACGCGTTCTTTCTTGAGAAAATATGCATGGGCTGTTGAGTTAGATGACCAAATTGTCTTGGATGCTTATGATTCTGGGAGTATGATTACTTATGAGGAAGTAGATGTTGATGAAGACGAGTTGACAGGGCGCAGACGTTCAAGTAAGAAAAATAAGAAAAAACCATCCTTTTTACCTTTATTTTATTTTATCCTTTTTGCCTTATCTATTTTAATTTTTGTGACCTATTATGTTTGGAACTATATTCAAACTCAACCAGAGGGGCCTTCTCTTTCTAATTACAGTGTGGTTCAATCAACAAGTTCAATAAGTTCAACTAGCTCTGTTCCCCACTCCTCAAGTAGTAGTTCATCTAGCAGTTCTTCTAGTATAGAATCAGCTATAAGTGTATCAGGTGAAGGAAATCATGTAGAAATCGCTTATAAGACAAGTAAGGAAACAGTTAAATTGCAATTGGCAGTTTCAGATGTTACAAGTTGGGTCAGCGTTTCAGAAAGCGAACTTGAGGGCGGTGTAACCTTATCGCCAGAGAAGAAAAGTGCAGAAGCAACAGTTGCAACTAAAAGTCCTGTAACAATTACCTTAGGTGTTGTAAAAGGTGTTGCTTTGACAGTAGATAATCAGACTGTTGATTTATCGAAATTAACAGCTCAGACTGGACAAATCACTGTAACCTTTACTAAAAATTAAGGAAAAACGAATGAAAAAAGAACAAATTCCCAATCTTTTAACAATAGGTCGAATTCTCTTTATACCTATTTTTATCTTTATTTTAACGATAGGAAATTCGATAGAGAGTCATATAGTGGCAGCTATTATCTTTGCTATTGCTAGTATTACAGATTATTTAGATGGATATTTAGCTCGTAAATGGAATGTGGTCAGTAATTTTGGTAAATTTGCAGATCCTATGGCGGATAAGTTACTAGTTATGTCGGCTTTTATTATGCTGATTGAGTTAGGTATGGCTCCAGCTTGGATTGTTGCAGTGATCATCTGTCGTGAGTTGGCTGTGACAGGTTTAAGGCTTTTATTGGTTGAAACTGGTGGAACAGTTTTAGCAGCAGCAATGCCTGGAAAAATTAAAACTTTTAGTCAGATGTTTGCCATTATTTTCTTGCTATTACATTGGACTTTGCTTGGTCAAGTTCTACTTTATGTAGCCTTGTTTTTCACTATCTACTCTGGCTATGATTACTTCAAGGGTAGTGCCTATGTATTTAAAGGGACATTTGGTTCGAAATGAAATCAATAATTGATGTAAAAAATCTTTCTTTTCGCTATAAGGAAAGTCAGGAATATTATGATGTGAAGGGTATTACGTTTCACGTGAAACGCGGAGAATGGCTTTCGATTGTAGGGCATAATGGTAGTGGTAAATCAACGACGGTTCGATTGATTGATGGCTTACTGGAAGCAGAATCTGGCGAGATTGTAATTGATGGTCAAAGGCTGACTGAGGAAAATGTTTGGAATATACGTCGTCAAATCGGTATGGTTTTTCAAAATCCAGACAATCAATTTGTTGGAGCGACTGTTGAGGATGATGTTGCCTTTGGTTTGGAAAATCAGGGACTTTCTCGTCAAGAAATGAAAAAGAGAGTGGAAGAAGCTCTAGATTTGGTTGGCATGTTGGACTTTAAAAAGAGAGAGCCGGCGCGTCTATCAGGTGGCCAAAAACAACGTGTGGCCATTGCAGGTGTTGTAGCCCTAAGACCAGCTATTTTAATCTTAGATGAAGCAACGAGTATGTTGGACCCTGAGGGGCGTAGAGAACTGATTGAGACAGTACAGGGAATTCGGAAAGACTATGATATGACGGTCATTTCTATTACCCATGATTTGGAAGAAGTTGCCATGAGTGACCGCGTATTGGTCATGAAAAAAGGGGAAATTGAATCAACTAGTAGCCCAAGAGAACTTTTCTCTCGAAATGATTTAGATCAAATTGGATTAGACGATCCTTTTGCCAATCAAGTAAAATATTCTTTGAGCCAGAATGGCTATGATTTACCTGAAAATTATTTGACAGAAAGTGAGCTAGAGGATAAATTATGGGAATTGCTCTAGAAAATGTGAGTTTTACATATCAAGAAGGGACTCCCTTAGCTTCAACAGCTTTGTCGGATGTTTCTTTGACGATTGAAGATGGTTCTTATACGGCTTTAATTGGGCACACAGGTAGTGGTAAATCAACTATTTTACAACTCTTAAATGGTTTATTGGTGCCAAGTCAAGGGAGTGTGAGGGTTTTTGATACCTTAATCACCTCGACTTCTAAAAATAAAGATATTCGTCAAATTAGAAAACAGGTTGGCTTGGTATTTCAGTTTGCTGAAAATCAGATTTTTGAAGAAACGGTTTTGAAAGACGTTGCTTTTGGACCGCAAAATTTTGGAGTTTCTGAGGAAGATGCGGAGCAGATTGCGCGTGAGAAACTGGCTTTGGTTGGAATTGATGAATCACTTTTTAATCGTAGTCCGTTTGAGTTGTCTGGTGGACAAATGAGACGTGTCGCCATTGCAGGCATACTTGCCATGGAACCAGCTATATTAGTCTTAGATGAGCCAACAGCTGGTCTAGATCCTCTAGGGAGAAAAGAGTTGATGACCCTGTTCAGAAAACTCCACCAGTCAGGGATGACCATCGTCTTGGTAACACATTTGATGGATGATGTTGCTGAACATGCGAATCAAGTCTATGTGATGGAAAAGGGACGTCTAGTTAAGGGTGGTAAGCCAAGTGATGTCTTTCAAGATGTTGTCTTTATGGAAGAAGTGCAGTTGGGAGTACCTAAAATTACGGCCTTTTGTAAACGATTGGCTGATAGAGGCGTGTCATTTAAACGATTACCGATTAAGATAGAGGAGTTCAAGGAGTCGCTAAATGGATAGTATGATTTTAGGGCGTTATATCCCAGGGGATTCGATTGTTCACCGATTGGATCCACGTAGCAAATTGCTTGCTATGATGCTACTGATTTTGATTGTGTTTTGGGCTAATAACCCCTTGACGAATCTGATTCTTTTTATAGCGACAGGGATATTTATTGCCTTGTCAGGAGTATCTCTTTCATTTTTTATTCAGGGCTTGAAGTCTATGTTTTTCTTGATTGCCTTCACAACTATTTTTCAACTATTTTTCATTTCTAATGGGAATGTTTTATTTGAGTTTTCGTTTGTGAGAATCACGGATTATTCTTTGCAACAAGCTGGAATTATTTTTTGTCGTTTTGTATTGATTATTTTCTTTTCAACTTTGTTAACCTTAACGACCATGCCCTTAAGTTTAGCATCAGCTGTCGAAGCTTTGTTAGCGCCTTTAAAGCGTGTGAAAGTTCCAGTTCATGAAATTGGATTGATGCTGTCCATGAGTCTACGTTTTGTCCCAACATTAATGGATGATACGACGCGGATTATGAATGCGCAGAAAGCGCGTGGAGTGGATTTTGGTGAAGGAAGCATTGTTCAAAAAGTAAAGGCGATGATTCCCATTTTGATTCCTCTTTTTGCAACAAGTTTAAAACGTGCGGATTCCTTGGCTATCGCTATGGAAGCGCGTGGTTATCAGGGTGGAAAAGGCAGAAGTCAATACCGACAATTGAAATGGACTCTAAAGGATACGCTGACCATTCTTGTTATTATCGTACTTGGTTGTTGCTTATTTTTCTTAAAATCTTAGTAGCTTTCAGGAATTGATAAAAAAGTTACTGTAACAGTTCTTGATATAAAGGTAGGGATATGAACCGTTTTAAAAAATCAAAATATGTCATTATTGTTTTTGTCACTGTTCTGCTTGTCTCAGCTCTCTTAGCGACGACTTATTCAAGTACAATTGTGACAAAATTAGGAGATGGAATCTCATTGGTTGATAGGGTTGTGCAAAAACCTTTTCGGTGGTTTGATTCTGTCAAATCAGATTTGGCTCATTTGACACGAGCATATAATGAAAATGAAAGTTTGAAGAAACAGCTTTACCAGTTAGAAGTCAAATCAAATGAGGCGGAAAGTTTAAAGACGGAAAATGAACAACTGCGTCAATTGCTTGATATGAAGTCTAAATTGCAAGCCACAAAGACTTTGGCAGCAGATGTTATTATGCGTTCTCCGGTATCTTGGAAGCAGGAGTTGACCTTGGATGCAGGTAGATCAAAAGGTGCTTCTGAGAATATGTTAGTAATTGCAAACGGTGGTTTGATTGGGAGTGTTTCAAAAGTGGAGGACAACTCTACTATGGTCAACCTTCTGACAAATACGGAAAATGCTGATAAGATTTCTGTTAAAATTCAACACGGCACTACCACAATTTATGGTATTATTGTTGGCTACGACAAGGAAAATGAAGTTCTTAAAATTAGCCAATTAAATAGTAATAGCGATATTAGTTCAGGCGATAAGGTGACAACGGGTGGATTAGGAAACTTTAATGTTGCGGATATTCCTGTTGGTGAAGTGGTTGCCACAACGCATAGTACAGACTATTTGACACGAGAAGTAACTGTTAAATTGAGTGCAGATACTCATAATGTGGATGTGATAGAATTAGTGGGGAATTCATAATGAGACAGTTGAAGCAGGTTGGAGTATTTTTATTGCTTCCTTTCTTTGTTCTAATTGACGCCCATATTAGCCAGCTTCTGGGCTCATTTTTCCCCCATGTACATTTGGCTAGTCATTTTCTGTTTCTATTTCTCTTATTTGAGACGATAGAAGTATCAGAGTATCTCTATCTAGTCTATTGTTTTGTTATAGGCTTGGTTTATGATGTTTACTTTTTCCATCTAATAGGGATTGCAACTCTCTTATTTATCTTATTGGGAGCCTTCCTTCATAAATTGAATAGTGTTATTTTGTTGAATCGTTGGACAAGAATGCTAGCTATGATTGTGCTGACATTCCTGTTTGAAATGGGTAGTTATCTTTTGGCTTTTATGGTAGGGTTGACAGTAGATAGCATGTCGATTTTTATAGTCTATAGCTTGGTACCGACGATGATTTTAAATTTTTTATGGATTACTGTTTTTCAATTTATTTTTGAAAAATATTATCTATAAGAACGACATATAAATGTAACAAAGGCGTAATGTTTATTGGAATTTTTTTTGGTATACTAGTATTGTCTTAAACAGAAGGAGTATTTATTAGCCATGAAGAAAAAAATCTTAGCCTCGCTTTTATTAAGTACAGTAATGGTTTCCCAGGCAGCAGTATTGACGACTGCCCATGCAGAAACGACTGATGACAAAATTGCTGCTCAAGATAATAAAATTAGTAATTTAACAGCACAACAAGAAGAAGCACAAAAACAAGTTGATCAAATTCAGGAGCAAGTATCTGCGATTCAAGCAGAGCAATCTAACTTGCAATCTGAAAATGATAGATTACAAGCAGAATCTAAGAAACTCGAGGGTGAGATTACAGAACTTTCCAAAAACATTGTTTCTCGTAACCAATCTTTGGAAAAACAAGCTCGTAGTGCTCAAACAAATGGAGCTGCAACTAGCTATATCAATACCATTGTAAACTCAAAATCAATTACAGAAGCTATTTCACGTGTTACTGCAATGAGTGAAATCGTATCTGCGAACAACAAAATGTTAGAACAACAAAAGGCAGATAAAAAAGCTATTTCTGAAAAACAAGTAGCAAATAATGATGCTATCAATACTGTAATTGCTAATCAACAAAAATTAGCTGATGATGCTCAAGCATTGACTACGAAACAGGCAGAACTAAAGGCTGCTGAATTGAGTCTTGCTGCTGAGAAAGCGACAGCTGAAGGGGAAAAAGCAAGTCTATTAGAGCAAAAAGCAGCAGCTGAGGCAGAGGCTCGTGCAGCTGCGGCAGCAGAAGCAGCTTATAAGGCAAAACAAGTAAGTCAACAACAAACAGTTGTTGCTTCTGGAAATACGACTTTTGCAGCACAGGTTCAAGCTGTAGCTTCTTCGGAATCAACAACATATACTCCTGTGGCAGTCAAACAACGCCCAACATACAGTACAAATGCTTCAACTTATCCAATTGGTGAATGTACATGGGGAGTTAAAACATTAGCACCTTGGGCTGGAGACTATTGGGGTAATGGAGCACAGTGGGCCACAAGTGCAGCAGCAGCAGGTTTCCGTACAGGTTCAACACCTCAAGTTGGAGCAATTGCATGTTGGAACGATGGTGGATATGGTCACGTAGCGGTTGTTACAGCTGTTGAATCAACAACACGTATCCAAGTATCAGAATCAAATTATGCTGGGAATCGTACAATTGGAAAT
This sequence comes from Streptococcus sp. 2741, assembly GCF_013276315.1. Classification (NCBI taxonomy): domain Bacteria; kingdom Bacillati; phylum Bacillota; class Bacilli; order Lactobacillales; family Streptococcaceae; genus Streptococcus; species Streptococcus sp. 2741. The sequence goes on from NZ_VMKU01000006.1 coordinate 41,026, forward strand.
CACCGTGGATGGTTCAATCCAACAACGACTTCTGAAGGTTTTGTAACATATATTTATGCAGACTAATTATAGAGGGACTCGAATAGAGCCCTCTTTTCAGATTTTACCAGAGACAATAACTATTAAAAATCCCATCAAAATAGCTTGAAAATATTGAAAAAGTATGGTAGAATAAAAATTGTCGTATGAACGATAATACTCATTCTTGATGAATTGTGAAGCAGTTGCCCTTGGGTCGTTTTGCGAGTTGAAGTCAAGAAGAGGAAAAAACAAAAAGGAGAAATACTCATGGCAGTAATTTCAATGAAACAACTTCTTGAGGCTGGTGTACACTTTGGTCACCAAACTCGTCGCTGGAACCCTAAGATGGCTAAGTACATCTTTACTGAACGTAACGGAATCCACGTTATCGACTTGCAACAAACTGTAAAATATGCTGACCAAGCATACGACTTCATGCGTGATGCAGCAGCTAACGATGCAGTTGTATTGTTCGTTGGTACTAAGAAACAAGCAGCTGATGCAGTTGCTGAAGAAGCAGTACGTTCAGGTCAATACTTCATCAACCACCGTTGGTTGGGTGGAACTCTTACAAACTGGGGAACAATCCAAAAACGTATCGCTCGTTTGAAAGAAATCAAACGTATGGAAGAAGATGGAACTTTCGAAGTTCTTCCTAAGAAAGAAGTTGCACTTCTTAACAAACAACGTGCGCGTCTTGAAAAATTCTTGGGTGGTATCGAAGATATGCCTCGTATCCCAGATGTGATGTACGTAGTTGACCCACATAAAGAGCAAATCGCTGTTAAAGAAGCTAAAAAATTGGGAATCCCAGTTGTAGCGATGGTTGACACAAATACTGATCCAGATGATATTGATGTAATCATCCCAGCTAACGATGACGCTATCCGTGCTGTTAAATTGATCACAGCTAAATTGGCTGACGCTATCATCGAAGGACGTCAAGGTGAGGATGCAGTAGCAGTTGAAGCAGAATTTGCAGCTTCAGAAACTCAAGCAGATTCAATTGAAGAAATCGTTGAAGTTGTAGAAGGCGACAACGCTTAATTTATATAAATAGTAATTACCTAGGAGGGCGGGGCTTAGCCCGGCTCTCCTATTTTTAAAAAATATAGGAGAATCAAAATGGCAGAAATTACAGCTAAACTTGTAAAAGAGTTGCGTGAAAAATCTGGTGCCGGTGTTATGGACGCTAAAAAAGCGCTTGTAGAAACAGACGGTGACATCGAAAAAGCGATTGAATTGCTTCGTGAAAAAGGTATGGCTAAGGCAGCTAAGAAAGCTGACCGTGTTGCTGCAGAAGGTTTGACTGGTGTTTATGTTGACGGTAACATTGCAGCAGTTGTTGAAGTAAATGCTGAAACTGACTTCGTTGCGAAAAACGCTCAATTTGTTGAGTTAGTAAACGCAACAGCTAAAGCAATCGTTGAAGGAAAACCAGCTAACAACGAAGAAGCTCTTGCTTTGACAATGCCTTCAGGTGAAACTCTTGAAGCTGCATACGTATCTGCAACAGCAACTATCGGAGAAAAAATCTCATTCCGTCGCTTTGCATTGATTGAAAAAACAGACGCACAACACTTTGGAGCTTACCAACATAACGGTGGACGTATCGGTGTTATCTCTGTAATCGAAGGTGGAGACGAAGCACTTGCTAAACAAATTTCAATGCACATCGCAGCGATGAAACCAACAGTTCTTTCATACAAAGAATTGGATGAGCAATTTGTTAAAGATGAGTTGGCACAATTGAACCACGTTATCGACCAAGATAACGAAAGTCGTGCAATGGTTAACAAACCAGCTCTTCCACACTTGAAGTATGGATCAAAAGCACAATTGACTGATGAAGTGATTGCTCAAGCTGAAGCTGACATCAAAGCTGAGTTGGCTGCAGAAGGCAAACCAGAAAAAATCTGGGACAAAATTATCCCAGGTAAAATGGATCGCTTCATGCTTGACAACACTAAAGTTGACCAAGCTTATACACTTCTTGCACAAGTTTACATCATGGATGACAGCAAGACAGTTGAAGCATACCTTGAATCAGTTAACGCTTCAGTAGTTGAGTTCGCTCGCTTTGAAGTTGGTGAAGGTATTGAGAAAGCTGCAAACGACTTTGAAGCTGAAGTTGCAGCTACAATGGCAGCAGCCTTGAATAACTAATTATAGAAAGGAAGTAAATTTGCTTCCTTTTTTCTATGCAGTCGATCCTTATAGGGAGAGCTTCCTATTTTCAAGGTAAAAATAAAAAGCCCTATAATAAGGGCCAATTGTATTTAGGAGACTAAACTTCAAATTCATAGAGTGCTGTAGAGAGATAACGTTCACCGTTATCTGGTGCTAGAGCAAGGATTTTTTTACCTGTACCTAATTTTTTGGCAATCTCGATGGCTCCGTAGATAGCTGCAGCTGAGGAAATCCCTACAAGGAAGCCTTCTTTTCCACCAATTTCACGTCCGAGTGCAAGAGCATCATCTGATGTTACACGAACGATACCATCATAGGCTTTAGTATCAAGTGTATCAGGAATAAATCCAGCTGAGATACCTTGAATTTTGTGAGGACCAGGTTTTTCACCAGATAGAATAGCAGATTCATCAGCTTCCACTGCATAAACTTGAATGTTTGAATTTGCTGATTTGAGTGCATGAGAAACACCAGAAATCGTTCCACCGGTACCCACTCCAGCAACAAAGGCATCTAGTCCATCTTTACCGAAAGCAGCTAGTATTTCAGCTCCTGTTGTTCTTTCGTGTACTTCTGGATTAGCTGGATTGTCAAATTGAAGAGGAAGGAAGCCATCACGTTCAGCAGCGATTTCTTGAGCCTTAGCAATAGCACCCTTCATTCCTTCGCTACCAGGCGTAAGGACGAGTTCAGCACCATAGGCTTGGATAATCTTACGGCGTTCTACACTCATAGTTTCAGGCATAACGATGACAACTTTATACCCTTTAGCAGCCCCTACCCATGAAAGTCCAATACCAGTGTTTCCACTTGTTGCTTCAACAATAGTAGAACCAGGTTTCAGAATACCATCTTGTTCAGCTTTTTCAATCATGCTAAGGGCAATACGGTCTTTTACAGATGAACCAGGATTAAATGCTTCAAGTTTTACATAGACATCTGCAGCACCTTCTGGCACAATGTTGTTGAGTCTAACAATCGGTGTTTGACCGACTAGTTCAGTAATGTTGTTATAAATAGACATATGAATACCTCTTTGTATAAGATATTTCTAGTATAACGCTATCTATACCATTTGTAAAATATAGAAATCCTATCGAAGTGATAGGATTTTTTTATATCACAGGTCTAAGCCATTAATTTTTAAGCGATTGTGTTCAGCTAATTCTAGTAAATAGGTGTAAAGGAAAACGATATCAGGTTTCGTTTGAATTGCTTCATTTTCTAGTATATTTTGGTACGCATCTTTTTATTTTGCTAATTAAAGTAGCGGTGGAAATATCAGTGAAACACTGTATTATCTATTGTTTACACTAGGTTTACAGGAACCTCAACTTCGCGTAAACCTTGATCAGTTAAAGTGACTTTTCCATTAAAAAATTCTACCAGTGCAGCTTTAATAGTTTCTTTTTCTTCTTTATCAACATAAATCATCGTATCGACTTGATCTGTAAAGTTTGTATCCAGCTCCATGAGATTATGTTCTTTAAGAAAGTTACTGTACTCTTGGTACTGAGCATAAGACATTTGAATAGCAATGCCCGCCTGTTCCTTTATTTCAATGATGCCAATTTCTTTGACAGCTAAGGCGACACTGCCGGCGTAGGCACGAATTAGTCCTCCAGCGCCTAGTTTAATACCACCAAAGTAGCGTGTCACAACCACACAGACATTGGTGAGATTGTGATTTTCTAGTACCCCAAGCATGGGAACACCAGCAGTACCACTAGGCTCACCATCATCACTTGTACGTTTAATTTCACTACGTTCTCCAATAATAAAGGCAGAGCAGTTATGTGTCGCTTTGTAGTGTTCTTTTTTGATGGCAGTAATGAAGTCACGAGCCTCTTCTTCGCTATAAACACGCTTGGCATGGCAGATAAAGCGAGATTTTTTGATTTCTTCTTGGACTTGACCGTCCTCTTTAATTGTTCTAAATTCCATGATTTAATTGTACTAAAAAATCATCTAAAGTGCTAGTTTTTACGAATAAAGAAGTATGAAAGTAAATCCAAATTATCTCGGTCGTTTGTTTACTGAGAATGAATTAACTAAAGAGGAACGTCAGTTGGCGGAGAAACTTCCAGCAATGAGAAAGGAGAAAGGGAAACTTTTCTGTCAACGTTGTGATAGTGCTATTTTAGATGAATGGTATTTGCCCATCGGTGCTTACTATTGTAGGGAGTGTTTACTGATGAAGCGAGTCAGGAGTGATCAAGCTTTATACTATTTTCCGCAGGAGGATTTTCCGAAGCAAGATGTTCTTAAATGGAGTGGTCAATTAACTCCTTTTCAAGAGAAGGTATCACAGGGACTGATTCGAGCAGTAGACAAGCAGGAGCCAACCTTGGTTCACGCTGTAACAGGAGCTGGAAAGACAGAAATGATTTATCAAGTAGTGGCCAAAGTGATTGATGAAGGTGGTGCAGTATGTTTGGCCAGTCCTCGCATAGATGTTTGTTTGGAGCTATACAAGCGCCTGCAAGATGATTTTGCTTGCGAGATATCTTTACTACACGGAGAATCAGAGCCGTATTTTCGAACACCACTAGTTGTTGCGACGACCCATCAGTTATTGAAGTTTTATCAAGCTTTTGATTTGCTGATAGTGGATGAAGTAGATGCCTTTCCTTATGTTGACAATCCCACGCTTTACCATGCTGTCAAGAATAGTGTAAAGGAGAATGGATTGAGAATCTTTTTAACAGCGACTTCGACAGATGAGTTAGATAGGAAAGTCCGTTTAGGAGAACTAAAAAGATTGAGCTTACCGAGACGGTTTCATGGAAATCCGTTGATTATTCCAAAACCAATTTGGTTATCGGATTTTAATCGCTACTTAGATAAGAAGTGTTTGTCGCCAAAGTTAAAGTCCTATATTGATAAGCAGAGAAAGACAGGTTATCCGTTACTTATTTTTGCTTCAGAAATTAAGAAAGGGGAGCAGTTAAAAGAAATCTTACAGGAGCAATTTCCAAATGAGAAAATTGGCTTTGTATCTTCTGTAACAGAGGATCGATTAGAGCAAGTACAAGCTTTTCGAGATGGGGAGCTGACAATACTTATCAGTACGACAATCTTGGAGCGTGGAGTTACATTCCCTTGTGTGGATGTTTTCGTAGTAGAGGCCAATCATCGTTTGTTTACCAAGTCTAGTTTGATTCAAATTGGTGGACGAGTTGGACGAAGTATGGATAGACCGACAGGAGATTTGCTTTTCTTCCATGATGGGTTAAATGCTTCAATTAAGAAGGCGATTAAGGAAATTCAGATGATGAATAAGGAGGCTGGTCTATGAAGTGCTTGTTATGTGAGCAGACTATGAAGACTGTTTTAACTTTTAGTAGTCTCTTACTTCTGAAGAATGATGCCTCCTGTCTTTGTTTAGATTGTGATTCTACTTTTGAGAGGATTGGAGAAGAGCACTGTCCAAACTGTATGAAAATAGGATTGTCAACAAAGTGTCAAGGTTGTCAATTTTGGTGTAAAGAAGGAGTTGAAGTCAGTCATAGAGCGATTTTTACTTACAATCAAGCTATGAAGGATTTTTTCAGTCGGTATAAGTTTGATGGAGACTTCCTTTTAAGAAAAGTGTTTGCTTCAGTTTTAAGTGAGGAGTTAAAAAAGTACAAAGAGTATCAATTTGTAGTCATTCCCCTAAGTCCTGATAGATATGTTAACAGAGGATTTAATCAGGTTGAGGGCTTGGTAGAGGCAGCAGGTTTTTCGTATCTGGATTTACTAGGGAAAAGAGAAGAGAGAGCCAGTTCTTCTAAAAATCGTTCAGAACGCTTGGGGACAGAACTTCCTTTCTTTATAAAAAGTGGAGTCACTATTCCTAAAAAAATCCTACTTATAGATGATATCTATACTACAGGAGCAACTATAAATCGTGTCAAGAAACTGTTGGAAGAAGCTGGTGCTAAGGATGTAAAAACATTTTCCCTTGTAAGATGAGGAAAAAATTTGCAAAAATAGAATGAAAGCGTTATAATAAAATCATAAAAACAAAAATGTTTAGAAAGAAGGTACTCATATGATTAAATATAGTATACGTGGTGAAAACCTAGAAGTAACAGAAGCAATTCGTGATTATGTAGTTTCTAAACTCGAAAAGATCGAAAAGTATTTTCAAGCTGAACAAGAGTTGGATGCTCGAGTTAACTTGAAGGTGTATCGTGAAAAAACTGCTAAAGTGGAAGTAACGATTCCGCTTGGCTCTATTACTCTTCGTGCAGAAGATGTATCTCAAGATATGTATGGTTCAATTGACCTTGTAACTGATAAAATTGAACGTCAGATTCGTAAAAATAAAACAAAAATCGAGCGTAAAAATAAAAATAAGGTAGCAACTGGTCAATTATTTACAGATGCTTTGGTGGAAGATTCAAATGTTGTCCAGTCTAAAGTTGTTCGTTCAAAACAAATTGATTTAAAACCAATGGATTTGGAAGAAGCAATTCTACAAATGGATTTATTGGGGCATGATTTCTTTATCTATGTGGATGTTGAAGATCAGACAACCAATGTGATTTATCGTCGTGAGGATGGCGAAATTGGTTTGTTAGAGGTTAAAGAATCTTAATTTCAATATGTGTAAAGGTAGGTTTACTGAATTGTAAACTACCTTTTTCTTATAATTGATAGAATTACTGATTACACTTTTAAAAAGTCGCTTTTTGAGGGGTATTATGGTATAATGGGTGCCAAGAGGTTTTGAATGAAAAAATTTTATGTAAGTCCAATTTTTCCTATTCTAGTAGGATTGATTGCGTTTGGAGTCTTATCCACTTTCATTATTTTTGTTAATAATAATCTGTTGACGGTTTTCATTTTGTTTCTTTTTGTAGGAGGCTATGTTTTTTTATTTAAGAAACTGAGAGTGCATTATACAAGGAGTGATGTAGAACAGATACAGTATGTAAACCACCAAGCGGAAGAAAGTTTGACATCTCTATTGGAACAGATGCCTGTAGGTGTTATGAAATTGAATTTATCTTCTGGAGAGGTTGAGTGGTTTAATCCCTATGCTGAATTGATTTTGACCAAGGAAGATGGCGATTTTGATTTAGAAGCTGTTCAAACGATTATCAAGGCTTCAGTAGGAAATCCGTCTACTTATGCTAAGCTGGGTGAGAAGCGTTATGCTGTTCATATGGATTCTTCTTCCGGTGTTTTGTATTTTGTAGATGTATCCAGGGAGCAAGCCATAACAGATGAATTAGTAACGAGTCGACCAGTGATTGGAGTTGTGTCTGTGGATAATTATGATGATTTGGAGGATGCAACTTCTGAGTCAGATATTAGTCAAATCAATAGTTTTGTAGCTAATTTTATATCAGAGTTTTCAGAAAAATACATGATGTTTTCTCGTCGGGTAAGTATGGATCGATTTTATCTATTTACTGACTATACGGTGCTTGAGGGCTTGATGAATGATAAATTTTCTGTTATTGATGCTTTCAGAGCAGAGTCGAAACAGAGGCAGTTGCCCTTGACCTTAAGTATGGGATTTTCTTATGGCGATGGAAATCATGATGAAATAGGGAAAGTTGCTTTGCTCAACTTGAACTTGGCTGAAGTACGTGGTGGCGACCAGGTGGTTGTCAAGGAGAATGATGAAACGAAAAATCCAGTCTACTTTGGCGGTGGGTCGGCTGCGTCCATCAAGCGCACTCGTACCCGTACTCGATCAATGATGACAGCCATATCTGATAAGATTCGTAGTGTGGATCAAGTGTTTGTAGTTGGGCATAGAAATTTAGATATGGATGCTTTGGGCTCTGCTGTAGGTATGCAGTTGTTCGCCAGCAATGTGATTGAAAATAGCTATGCTCTTTATGACGAAGAACAAATGTCTCCAGATATTGAACGAGCTGTTTCATTCTTAGAAAAAGAAGGAGTTACGAAGTTGTTGTCTGTTAAGGATGCAATGGGGATGGTGACCAATCGTTCTTTGTTGATTCTTGTAGACCATTCAAAGACAGCCTTAACATTATCAAAAGAATTTTATGATTTATTTACCCAAACTATTGTTATTGACCACCACAGAAGGGATCAGGATTTTCCAGATAATGCAGTTATCACTTATATCGAAAGTGGTGCAAGTAGTGCCAGTGAGTTGATAACGGAGTTGATTCAGTTCCAAAATTCTAAGAAAAATCGTTTGAGTCGTATGCAAGCAAGTGTCTTGATGGCTGGTATGATGTTGGATACTAAAAATTTCACCTCACGAGTGACTAGTCGGACATTTGATGTTGCTAGCTATCTCAGAACGCGCGGAAGTGATAGTATTGCTATCCAAGAAATCGCTGCGACAGATTTTGAAGAATATCGTGAGGTCAATGAACTGATTTTACAGGGGCGTAAATTAGGTTCAGATGTACTAATAGCAGAGGCTAAGGACACGAAATGCTATGATACAGTTGTTATTAGTAAGGCAGCAGATGCCATGTTAGCTATGTCAGGTATTGAAGCGAGTTTTGTTCTTGCGAAAAATACACAAGGCTTTATATCCATCTCAGCTCGGAGTCGTAGTAAACTGAATGTGCAACGGATTATGGAAGAGTTAGGCGGTGGAGGTCACTTTAATTTGGCAGCAGCTCAAATTAAAGATTTAACCTTGTCAGAAGCAGGTGAAAAACTGACAGAAATTGTATTAAATGAAATAAAGGAAAAGGAGAAAGAAGAATGAAAGTAATCTTTTTAGCAGATGTTAAAGGAAAAGGTAAAAAAGGCGAAATTAAGGAAGTACCAACAGGGTATGCGCAAAACTTTCTTATCAAAAAGAACCTAGCAAAAGAAGCGACTGCTCAAGCTGTAGGTGAACTTCGTGGTAAACAAAAATCTGAAGAGAAAGCTCACGCTGAGATGATTGCAGAAGCAAAAGCAATTAAAGCCCAGCTGGAAGCAGAAGAAACAGTTGTAGAATTTGTTGAAAAAGTTGGTCCAGATGGTCGTACCTTTGGTTCTATTACCAATAAGAAGATTGCAGAAGAATTGCAAAAGCAATTTGGAATTAAGATTGATAAACGTCATATTCAAGTACAAGCTCCGATTCGAGCAGTTGGTTTGATTGATGTGCCAGTGAAAATCTATCAAGATATCACAAGTGTAATCAATCTTCGTGTGAAAGAAGGATAAGTTTACACCTTCTTGACAAGATTGTAAAAGGAAGGGAAATCTGATGGCAGAAGTAGAAGAGTTACGAGTACAACCTCAAGATATCTTAGCTGAACAATCCGTTTTGGGGGCTATCTTTATTGATGAGAGTAAGCTTGTTTTTGTGCGAGAATATATTGAGTCTCGGGACTTTTTTAAGTATGCCCATCGTTTGATTTTCCAAGCTATGGTCGATTTATCCGATCGTGGCGATGCCATAGATGCAACAACGGTTCGTACCATTCTTGATAATCAAGGCGATTTGCAGAATATTGGTGGCTTGTCTTACTTGGTTGAGATTGTCAATTCTGTGCCAACTTCTGCTAATGCGGAGTATTATGCTAAAATCGTTGCAGAAAAGGCTATGTTACGGCGATTAATCGCCAAGTTGACAGAGTCTGTCAATCAAGCTTACGAAGCGTCGCAACCAGCTGATGAAATCATTGCTCAGGCAGAAAAAGGCCTGATTGATGTCAGTGAAAATGCTAATCGAAGCGGGTTTAAGAACATTCGAGATGTGTTGAATGTCAACTTTGGAAATCTGGAAGCTCGCTCGCAACAAACGACCGATATTACAGGTATTGCGACAGGCTATCGTGATTTAGATCATATGACGACTGGTCTGCATGAAGAGGAGTTGATTATCTTAGCAGCTCGTCCGGCGGTTGGTAAGACAGCTTTTGCCTTGAATATCGCTCAGAATATTGGGACTAAGTTGGACAAAACGGTTGCTATCTTTTCGCTGGAAATGGGTGCGGAAAGTCTAGTCGATCGTATGTTAGCGGCAGAAGGGTTGGTTGAGTCGCATTCTATCCGTACAGGTCAATTGACCGATGAGGAGTGGCAAAAATATACCATTGCTCAAGGGAACCTAGCAAACGCAAGTATCTATATCGATGATACGCCAGGGATTCGAATTACAGAGATTCGTTCTCGTTCTCGTAAACTGGCTCAAGAAACGGGCAATCTAGGTTTGATTTTGATAGATTACTTGCAGCTTATCACGGGAACTGGGCGAGAAAACCGCCAACAAGAAGTTTCAGAAATTTCACGTCAGTTGAAAATCCTAGCCAAGGAACTGAAGGTTCCAGTAATCGCTCTGAGTCAGTTGTCTCGTGGTGTAGAACAACGTCAGGATAAAAGACCAGTCTTGTCTGATATTCGTGAATCTGGGTCTATCGAGCAGGACGCTGATATCGTAGCCTTTCTTTATCGCGACGATTACTATGAGCGTGGTGGTGAAGAAGAGGAAGGCATACCAAATAATAAGGTGGAAGTTATTATCGAGAAAAACCGTAGTGGAGCTCGTGGAACTGTGGAATTGATTTTCCAAAAAGAATACAATAAATTTTCAAGTATCTCAAAGAGGGAGGCATAAGATGTCAGATGCATTTACAGATGTAGCCAAGATGAAAAAAATCAAAGAGGAAATCAAGGCGCATGAGGGTCATGTAATTGAAATGACTTTGGAAAATGGGCGCAAGCGCCAAAAAAATAGATTGGGTAAGTTAATTGAAGTTTATCCATCCCTATTTATTGTGGAATTTGGGAACGTTGAAGGAGATAAACAAGCTAATGTTTACGTTGAATCCTTTACCTACTCAGATATCCTTACAGAAAAGAATTTGATTCATTATCTGGACTAAAGTGAGAGATTTTCTCACTTTTTCTTTTTTCTCCGAATAGTTTAAGTGAAGGCAATCTTCGATTTATATTATTTTTCAAGGAGGAAGAATGAAAATTTTACCGTTTATAGCAAGAGGGACAAGTTATTACTTGAAGATGTCAGTTAAAAAGCTTGTTTCTTTTTTAGTAGTAGGATTGATGCTAGCAGCGGGTGATAGTGTCTATGCCTACTCTGGAGGGAATGGATCGATTGCGCGTGGAGATGATTATCCTGCTTATTATAAAAATGGGAGCCAGGAGATTGATCAGTGGCGCATGTATTCTCGTCAGTGTACTTCTTTCGCAGCCTTTCGTTTGAGTAATGTCAATGGTTTTGAGATTCCAAGGGCTTATGGAAATGCGAATGAATGGGGGCATCGTGCTCGTCGTGAAGGCTATCGTGTAGATAATACACCGACGATTGGCTCCATTGCTTGGTCTACTGCAGGAACTTATGGGCATGTTGCCTGGGTGTCAAATGTAATGGGAGATCAGATTGAGATCGAGGAATATAACTATGGTTATACAGAAGCCTATAATAAACGAAGTATAAAAGCAAATACGATGACAGGATTTATTCATTTTAAAGATTTGGCTGGTGGCAGTGTTGGGACTAGTCAATCCTTAGCTTCAACAGGGGGCACACATTATTTTAAGACTAAGTCAGCTATCAAAAATCAACCTCTAGCTAGCGCAACTGTGATTGATTACTATTATCCTGGGGAGAAGGTTCATTATGATCAAATTCTCGAAAAAGATGGCTACAAGTGGTTGAGTTATACGGCTTATAACGGAAGTCGTCGCTATATACAGCTAGAGGGAGTGACTTCTTCACAAAATTATCAGAATCAATCAGGAAATAGCTCTAGCTATAGATCCAATAGTAGTCCAACTGTCGGTTGGAAGAAAATAAATGGTAGTTGGTATCATTTCAAATCAAATGGTTCTAAATCAACAGGCTGGCTGAAAGACGGTTCTAGCTGGTATTATTTGAAATTATCTGGTGAAATGCAGACAGGATGGTTAAAGGAAAATGGCTCGTGGTATTATCTGGATAGTTCAGGGGCAATGAAAACAGGCTGGTATCAAGTTTCTGGTAAGTGGTATTATTCTTACTCTTCAGGTGCCCTAGCTGTTAATACGACGGTGGATGGCTACAGAGTAAACAGTGATGGAGAACGAGTGTAGAAAATTGGAGTAGGAAATTTTTCCTGCTCTTTTCTGGTACGACGGGCATGTCGTGCATCTGAGGTGTAAGTCCTCGGTGGGCACCTGCTACCGGTGAACCCAATAGCGATTCCCAAGCCTGACTATCGTGAGGTAGCGGATTAAAACGGTCTGGGGATAGACCGTTTTAAGTCTGACACTGGAAATAAGAATCGTCAGAGGAAGGGATAGCGAAATCGTGGCTCTACGAACAGGAAGGTGATAGTAAGGCGTATATAGCGGATAAGGGGGCCAGAAACTCTAAAGTCCAAAAAGGTAGTCGTAACCCATATGCGTAAATCACGAGAGTAATTGAATTCGGACTAAGGTTTGTGTGAAAAAGATAAATCTTTCTAGAGTCTAAAGACTCTGCGTCAGATTTTCTATTTTCACTCTAACCTTTTAACGTCCTCA